>CAZYCB010000068.1:0-6157 GCA_964645735.1 uncultured bacterium
AGCGTGAGGCATATGGCGGTCAGCTTGAGCGTGCCCGTTATCACCTCGTCTTCCGCATCGATCTCGAGACTCAGATCGTAGTGGAGCACGTCGTACCAGCTCTGCTCAACCGGAGGTTGGCGTTCACCGTGCTGTCGGGCACGCTCCGCCGACCGCCATCGCCCGGAGAGTTCCCCATTGGCGAACGCGGCGGGGTCGAGCGGCGACGGATCTTGTGCGAGAGCCATACGGGCAGAAAAGACGAGGATAACCACGGCTGCGGAGATGATGGCGCGACGGATCATAGACCCATTCGATCGGCTGCGGACCAGGCCGGACTCTGAACACCTCACCAGAGAAGAATACACAAGGACGAGCACGCCTGCCAAGTCCATTCGCCCCTCGACCATCCCCCGCCTTCCCCAGGTTTGGTTTGCGTTCCCCGCCAGGCATCAGTAGAGTATTGCCCATGGCCCGCACGTCGTTTTCGATTCACAGCGGCCAGGCTACCGTCGAAGGGAAATCCAATGGACAGCGGCTTCCGAGATGTTCTTCACGAAAGAATCGTGCTGGCCGACGGCGCGATGGGCACGATGCTCTACGCAAAGGGCATTTTCATCAACACGTGCTTCGACGAACTCAACATCACGCGGCCTTCGCTCGTCCAGGAGCTCCACGAGGAGTACATCGCCGCGGGTGCCGAAGTCATCGAGACGAACACGTTCGGCGCCAACCGCTTCAAACTCGCCCCCTTCGGTCTCGAGGACAGAGTGAAGGCCATCAACGAAGCGGGCGCGCGTCTCGCCCGCAAAGCGGCGGGACGGGGAGCGTACGTTGCCGCCTCCATCGGCCCGCTGGGCAAGCCCCTGAGACCGCTCGGAAAGATCACGCGCGAACAGGCCTTTGAGGCGCTTCGCGAGCAGGCGGAAGCTCTCGCAGGGGAAGTCGATCTCTTCATCATCGAGACGATTCCAAGCGTCGAGGAAACGAAGATCGCGATCGAAGCGGTCCAGGACGTTTCGAGCCTCCCGATCGTCGCCGATCTCACGTTTTCGGATGAGGGACAGACTCTCATGGGCGAATCTCCCGAGCAGGTCGTCGGCGAACTGGCGGCCTACGATCTGGCCGCCATCGGGTGCAACTGCAGCATCGGGCCCCAGCCGATGCTCGAGATCATCGAGAGAATGCGTCAGCTCACCGACAAAAACCTTTCCGCGATGCCCAACGCCGGCATCCCGCGTCTCGTCGAGAGCCGTTTCATCTATCTCACCTCGCCCGAGTACATGGCGGAGTACGCCAAACGGTTCATCCATTCGGGCGTGTCGCTCATCGGGGGCTGCTGCGGAACGACGCCGCAGCACATCAAAGCGATGGCCGGTGCCATTCGCGCCTTGCGGCCGGTTCATTTCCGCGTGGCTGGCGTGACGCGCGAGAAGAAAGAGAGGGCGGCCCTCCCCGAGATACGCTTTTCCGAGCGGAGCCGATTTGCCAACGCACTGGGCAAAGAATTCGTCGTCAGCGTAGAGGTCGATCCGCCCAAGGGATTGGATCCGACGAAGTCTCTCGAAGCGGCGCGTCTGCTCAAGGTTCACGGCGTCCACGTGATCAATATTGCGGACGGCCCGCGGGCGAGCGCTCGCATGAGCCCCATGGTTTTTGCCACGTTGATCGAGCGGAACGTCGGCATCGAAACGCTCCTCCACTACTGCTGCAGAGACAGGAATCTCCTGGGAATGCAGGCGGACCTGATCGGCGCGCACGCGGCGGGGCTCAGGAACATTCTCATCGTCACCGGAGATCCTCCGAAACTCGGCGACTACCCGACGGCGACAGCCGTCTTCGACGTGGATTCCATCGGGCTCGTCCGAATCGTCAAGGACATGAACAGAGGCCTCGATTTGGCCGGAAACCCCCTGGGAGGGACGACGAGTTTCGCGATCGGCGTGGGCGCGAATCCCGGCGCGATGGACATCGAGACCGAGGTGCGGCGTTTTCACGAGAAAGCGGCCGCCGGCGCCGAGTTCGTCCTAACGCAGCCCGTCTACGAAGCGCGCCTCCTTGAGAAATTCCTCGATATGACGAAGGGCTGCGATATACCCGTGCTCGTCGGCCTGTTGCCTCTGAGCAACTCCAAAAACGCGGAGTTCCTCCACAACGAGGTTCCGGGAATGCAGATCCCGCAGCGCATACGCGATCTCCTGAAAAACGCGGCATCCGCCGAAGCGGCGAGGGCCCTCGGGGTCGAAGTCGCTCGAGAGGCGCTCACGGAGTGCAGAGACCTGCCCCGCGTCAAGGGCGCGTACATCATGCCTTCTCTCGGAAACTACGAGTCGGCGCTGCGCGTTATCGAGGGCATCGTCTAGACAAACGGCGGCTTGCGCCCATGCACCTCTTTTCTCCCCCTTTCTGTCTCTTCGCGGTTTCCGGCAGGCGCTGTCGCGTATTTCGTGCCGCTAGATTTGCAAGCATATACTTATCAATACGATAGAGCGATGGAGACTGTGTCTTGACCCTCGACAACGACAAGCGATCCGTGGTATAATTAAGCCATCAATTGGAACGAGGGGCCTCCCCCCGGGTGACCGCTAGGAGGTGCCGGCGCCGGGCATCGTGTCCCATCTAAGGTGACACGTGAGGCAAAGAGAATAACTCTATAGACCCCAGAAGAATCCGCATCTTAGGTAAGCAGCACCTGAAGGAGGTCAGCAATGTATCGCAGCATCTCGACACTAGTTCTCGCCGCCGCACTGGTGGGGCTCGTTGTGGCCCCGCTGTGCGCCGCCGAGCCCGCCGTGAGCAAGCGGCTCATGTCGGAGGAAGACGGGATGGCCGTGCTCGTTCTCGAGATTCACGGCGCCGACCGCGCCATCTTCGGAGTGACCCTGATCGATGAGACAGGGTCGGTTCTGGACGTCGTGGCACCCAAAGGCTGGGCTGGAATCTCTTCCGGCGACCGCGTGGTGTTCTCCACCGTCGACAAACCGGTCGGAGCGGGCGAGACCGTCGCCTTCCGTATCGTCACGTCGAATAAATCAGCCAAGTTGCTCGTGAGTTTCCGTGATGCCAAGAGCATGATCCATTCGAGACAGGCAATCTAGGCACCGCGGTATCTCCAGCTTGATCGGGAGGGCCCGGCTCGTGCCGGGCCCTCTTCTTTTCCAGTGACGACGCAGGACGCATTTCACAAAACGCTCGGCACGGTGCTTTTCGCATCTTACATTCCAGGTTCTCCCCACGCTCAAGAAACCACGCCCACCGGGGACGCCATCATGGTCCCAATCCGAGACCATGCCTCTCCCGGGCGCCGTTGACGTCGTGACGCTTCGCGCTTCCGACACCACCGCCAGCGTCTACGTCACGTACGTCTCGGACGAGGAGTGATCGACCGCGGGCACGGCCGCTGCTCCGTGAATACGCGTCGCGCTTTCGAGCCAACGGAACCGCCTCGCCTCTACATGGAGGTGTACAACCTGCGTCTCCTGGGCCGACGCTCCGAGTACGAGGTGACGTATTCGATCCTCGAGGCCGATACGGCGGCGAGCCGCGCGAGGAAGTTCGGGCGGGCGATAAAGAGGTTTTTCGGGGTCGGCGCCCCTGCCCCCGCGGTCGTCTCGCAATCTTTCGAGCGCGCGGTTAGCGGGCGGGGCCTGTAGTGGGGATATCCTTGCCGCCGTCGTCCTCGGCCGTCTCCTCCGTGTCCTCGTTCAAGAATATTTCCGCGATGAAAAAACCGACGAATGCGGCCACGATTCCGAAGACAAGGAGCTCGCGAACCAGATGCTTCTCGCCTTCTTCGGGAAACTCGACTTCGGTGGTATCCGCAAGGGCGCACCCGGCCATGAATGTTGCTGTCGGCTGCCAGCCGCGAAGCGTAAAGGCTCCTTCCTCATCGCCCTGCCATTCTCCGTCGCTCCCTCCTGCGAACGCCGCGGCTTCCCTCGACGTCTCCGTCGCTCGAGCCGCCGCGGCCGCCGGCCTTCGCGTCCCCTGCAGCGTCAAAGACCCGAACATCAAGCAAAGCACGTAAACGAAAGCCCTGGCCATCCAGCTATTCTTTAGCGTCATGCGCATGTTCCCATCACAGAGGTATCATAAGAAAGCCCGCATCACTTGACAACGCCATTCCAGGTGGCTAACCTCAAAATGCTACCAGCCACGCTTCTCGTTCCGCCGGTAGTCAAAGGCGGTCCTTTCCGATCGACAACAGACCCCTTTGCTGCAGGGAGCCCTGCCACAACCCCCTCGGGCACCGCGTGGCCGTGCGAAGCTTGCGGCCGAAGGAGTCTCCCGGCGGTGAGAAAACGGGGTCGATGGACTCACTGGGCGCTCATCATTGCTGCGGCGCTTTTCTTCCACGTTGCACTTCTCCTTTGCGTCAGGCCTTCGGCTTTCCGGTTTTTCGCCAAGATCCCCGAACCGCCCGGACACCTTCGCGCAGACGGTACCCTAGCCCCGGACGCGATTCTCTCCATTCCCGTCGAACTCGAAGAGGACTTCGGGCGCCCGCTCGGCGACATCGAGGTGCAGCCCCCCCTTTGCCCCGCAGCACCCGGTCCCGACAGCGGCCTCACGCCGGATCTCGACATGGTCGAGATGCTCGGCGAGGCCTCCCGGACGCGACCCCAGGGACCGGAGATCCACCTCCTTCAGACCCCGCCCCGACCCCTCCAGATCACATGGCCCGACGCTCGTCGCCCCGAGCATTGCCTCGGCCACGAGATCACGCTTCGCATACAGGTCGGCGAAGACGGTGGCATTCGGGAGGTGAAACCGGAGTGGGCCAACCACCCGCCGGATTGCGTGAGAGCGGCGGTGGAAACCACGACGCGGATCGTATTCGCACCGGGCACGGTCAACGGCAGACCCGTGACCATGTGGACGCGGATTCGAATCGAATTCCGTCATCACGACGGACGATAAAAAAAGGGTCCCCACCGGCCGCGCCGGTGGGGACCCTCGATCTTCGAAGGGCCTTGTGACGGCTAGTCGCCGTACGCCGCCTTGACGTGACCCCACGTGACGGTCTCGGTCGGGATCGAACAGTCATCGATCTCGAGCACCGTGCCGCCCATGATGACGTCATCCGCCCAGTTCAACGGATCCTCGTTCATCGTGATACCGCTGTAGGATCCGAGGCCGCAGTACCCAGCCCAGATTCCCGTTCCGTTCTTCACGACGATGATCGTGCCGGAAACGCCCATCATCGATCTTTCGTCGGGATCGATCAACGCGTCCTGGTCGAAATCCTGGATCGTGAACTGAATATCGGCCGTTCCGATCAAGTCTCCAACATCGGGACGCCCCGCTCTCCATTGCGGCGCGCTCGCCGTCGTCTGCGCATTGAAAACACCCGTCCACGCCCCTACATACGGGTTGAAATTCGGCGTAAAGTACGTCGCGTCGATGTAGCTCCAGCGAAGAGCCTTGTCCGCGTCCCCGGGCCAACCCGCGTCGTCGATGGCGATCGTCCACGTTCCGCCGATGAGCAGCGGTTCACCCGTGTCAATGGACCCGGCATATACCACCGGTGATTCCATCAGATTGCCCGTTCCGGAAAAGTCGTATTCCACGTGCGATGGGACCTGCGCCGCCGCAGGTAGTCCGACAGCGAGAATCGCACTCACAATAATTAACGCAACCTGCTTCATAGATCCTTCCCTTCTGTTCGTGCTCACCGCGACCCAGCCGGTCTGACCGGTTCTACTCCGAATAGATCTCTTTTACAGCACCCCACGTCGCCGGGTCAACATCAACCGCGCAGTTGAAGTTCCTCAGCAGAAGGTTTCCCGTGCTGATCGTAAGAACATAAGGCTCGGTGAGATCGTATCCTTCGAGCGTGCCATTCATCGAACCCTGGCCGCAAAAGCCCTTGTATACGCCTGTCCCTTGTTCGACATGGGCGACCAGATTGCCGGCGACCGCCTGGATGTTCAGCTCTGCGGGATCCACGACGTGGTTCGCGTTCTTGTCGCTGATCGTGACGATGAGGCTCTGGTAGATGCCGCCCACCTTGTCGCCGTTATGGTAGAAGCTCCATGTAACCACCGGAAGCTGCGCAGGGAGAGCCGGAAAATAAGCGGTCCACTTCTCCGCACCCGCCTGCGAGTTGTCGTACACGAAGTGGTGGGCAAATACATAGTCCCACCGCTCGTTCTGCGATGTGCCGGGATCGTCCGTT
>CAZYCB010000069.1:0-2077 GCA_964645735.1 uncultured bacterium
CGATGTACTCGACCTTGACCGATATGTTCATGTGCCAATGGATCCCGCCCGTCTCGGTGAGTTTGGGATCTCCCCCCCCCGTTTTTACGAGCATACTCACGGGCCAGTGTGAGTTGTCGTCGCCGTACATATAGTGATCGAAACGGCGCAGCTGCATCCCGAAGAATTTTTCCGGCCGGTGGCACTGTTCGCACGTCTCCTGCGCCGGGCGAAGGTTCTTGATCGGTGTGGGAATGGGTTTCGGATATATGTTCCTCACCGTCGCGTAGACCTGGTAGAGCCCCGAAAGCTTGGACTTCGCGTACCAGCCGGCCCCCGGGCCGACGTGACACTGGGTGCAGGCGACGCGGGCATGAGGCGAGTTTTGATATGCGGTGTGCTCGGGCGTCATGATGAAGTGGCAGGTTGTTCCGCAGAACGTCACCGACTCCGTGTAGTGGAACGCCTGATACCCTCCGACGATGCCGATCAATCCGAAGGCGATCGATCCGAAGAGAAAAACGAAAAACGCGTTGCGATGGGTCCGAACGTTGAGATCGATGCGAGGCCACTGGAGCGCGGGAGCCTTTCCCGTCTTCTCGAAAATGCGGCGCTGGCGGGCCATGCCGATCGGTATGAGGACGAGTCCGAAGATCAGCACGGGGGGAAGGATCATGTAGACCACGACCCCCAGATACGGGTTCCAATCCTGCTGCACGGCATGAATCCAAAGCAGAGTGACGATCAGCAGTGCTGTGCCGGCCGCGACGACGGCGCCGGCGAGGCTGATGGGGTTGTATGCGAGGCGCGGGAACCGGACGCGTGCCATCGGATGCTCTCCCGTCTTCTGTTTCCGGGGTTCGGTTGGATCGGGAACAGGAGTATCGAAACACTCCTTCTGCTTTTTCGAGGAAGAACAATGACACGAGGACCCCACCGGTGTCAAGCCGCATACGGTCGGAATCTCTTGTCGCTATTCGGCTTGCCGATTCGCCCATCCCGGCGGGCGACGACAGGCATTCGTTGGAATCGACAAGAGTTCTTTGTATATTAGCGGGAGCGTGCGTTCGGGAGACAGGCGACGGGAAAGTGGCGGGGTGCCCCCCGCGGAGAGGATTTCATGCAGCGACTCATACTCATTCGTCACGGCGAGTCCGAGTGGAACAAAGAGGGACGGATACAGGGGCGCGTGGACGCGGGCCTGAGCGATCTCGGGCGGGAGCAGGCCGAGCACCTGAAGGCGCGTCTCGATGCCGAGCGGATCGACGCCGCCTACTCGAGCCCGGCCGAGAGGGCAGCGGAAACGGCGAGAATCGCTCTCGCGCATCGGATGGCCGTGACGCCGCGCGAGGCGCTTCGCGAAGTGAGGCTTGGCGTGTGGGAAGGCGTCACTGCGGCGGAGCTCCGCGAACGGCAGCCGGATCAGATGGACCTGTGGTTTCTGAAGCCGACTCGAGTGAAGATCGAAGGGGGTGAGCCGCTTCGATCGTTCCGCCGCCGCGTGACGCGCGACATCGCGTGGATCCGCAGTCAGCACGACGGCGAGGCAAGCATCGCGGTTGTCGCGCACGGCGGTGTGATTTGCGCGTATCTCACGAGTCTTCTCGGCTTGAAGCTCGACAGCCTCTGGCGATTCAAGATACGGAACGGTTCTATCACCCGCCTGGTGTTCCCCATGGGCGAGCCGCG
Organism: uncultured bacterium; assembly: GCA_964645735.1. Classification (GTDB taxonomy): domain Bacteria; phylum Krumholzibacteriota; class Krumholzibacteriia; order WVZY01; family WVZY01; genus CAZYCB01. The sequence goes on from CAZYCB010000069.1 coordinate 1,669, forward strand.
CATCGAAGTGCTGAACGACATCAGCCACCTCGACGGCGCGGTGCGATACACCCCGAACACTCCTCCGCGGTATCTGCTGTGATGTTGTGACGCTTGTTTGTGCGCTGAGTGGTCGTTTCGAGCCCTGCGCTCCGCTTCCCTCGGCTTCCCGCCTGGGGGCGGGCGATCCTCGGTCGCTCCCGCGAAGGGCTCTCAACGACCCTGTAGCGCGCGTCCCAGTCAAGCCGCGGGTGGGGCGGCCACGGGCGCCCGCGCCCGCGCGCAGCCTGCGAGCACGGCCGTGGGCGGATGGCCGACAGGACCCGCGGCGGGCGATCCTCGGTCGCTCCCGCGAAGGGGCCGCAAAGACTCCACAGCGCTCCCGGTGGGGTTCGCACAATCACAACAAGTATCTGGGAGGAGTGTTCGG
>CAZYCB010000070.1:0-1520 GCA_964645735.1 uncultured bacterium
GAGGACACCACCCTCTTCTTCCTCAGCCGGAGGACTGCGGCTGCAAGGCCCGAGACCAACAACAGCAGGGTGCTCGGCTCGGGAACTTGTACGACCTGGTCCCAAAAAGTCCCCAGAAGCACATGGTCGAGCCACACATACTCGCCGGTTTCCAGGTCTTGCTGGAGGAAGCGGATTCCCGTCACCTGTGAAATCGCCGTGTCGCCAGCAACGGTAAAGTCGGGCGTTGCGTAATCGGCGTAGTTTGGGTCGAGCCAGACGGCCAAAGCGTTATAGCTGCTACTGCCGCTGTTCTTGTAGAGACGGCCGACAACCAGATGGTCTACCGTCGGGTCGAACTCCGCACCGCTGGGAAAGACCGGAGAATTGCTGCCCAACTCGCCGAAGAAGTCGCCGCCTCCGCCCCCTGCGTTCCCCTTGATGCCGAATCGGCCGACCGAGTTTGCGCCATTCAAGAAACGGAAGTCCATCAGGTCGTCGGGCTTGAGTCGGCGTCTACGACGGTGTCGACGCCAGCCGTAGCCCAGCAGCCCTGTGAAGCCGAGGCCGAGCAAGGCGAAGGTCGATGGCTCGGGAACGACGCTCACAGCAGTGTGTGCCGAAGTGCGGCACATCAGAAGCCCCGCCGGCACGATCTGGAGCGTCAGAATAGGGTGGTATTTTCGGACCATGAGACTCCGCCAGTTCGGCCACTCTCTCCGTCCTCAAGTGTAGATTGGCAGCCCGACCGACCCCTACTCGCCACGCACGTAGTCCAACGGCAGCAGTTGCTCAAAGGACGGATCTTCACGATCGATCGAAAGCTCCCCTGAGGTCCCTCGTGAACCGTACCCGAAAGACGTCTCGGAGTCTCGCGTGGGGAAGGGGAAAGTGGTCAAATGGACGGGGGCCGGTTCGGCGGTGCGTGAACGGTTCACGTGCCCCCACGCTCTCGCCTTGGTACACTGACCCATACGAAATCAATGTGCTACGCAGCGGCCGATTTGAACCAGACGTTGAGGCGCGACTTCTTTGCCTCACATTCGCCTGCGCCGCAGCTCAGGCGGACATCGTTGAGTTGTGCCCTGACGCAGTAACGATCGTGCAGAGTTGCAGTGACAGTGAATAACAGGCTTCGTCCGCGATGGTCAGGATGGCATCCTACTCCGATCACTACAGAACTGGAGGCTCGCGATGAAACGTTTTTTCGGGACGGCGCTGCTGGTCTGCGTTGTTGCAGTCGGCGCGTACGCCGTTGACGACAACCAGCCACAACCGAAGGCGACTGTTCAAAAAGACTCCGCGGCGATCCCCAAGAGGGACAACAGCGACATTCCGCCCCGGCCGGGAGCTCTGGAGGACAAGCACCGGGCGGTCTCGCGGGAAAGCATCGAGTACCTGCGGAACTTACGCAAGAACACGCCATTCGGCACAAAGGGATTCGATCTAGCGGCGTTGCGTGAGATCATGGGATCGCGCCGCGAGCCCACCATCGAAGGGGTCAAGCTCGTGAGTGCGAAGATCGGAGAGATCCCCTGTGA
>CAZYCB010000071.1:0-2090 GCA_964645735.1 uncultured bacterium
GAACGGCACGCCGGCGAGCGGCACAGGGCTTTTCTTGTTTTTGTCGCGTGTGGTGAGCGCGATGTTGAGGATCCGGGACACTTCGACGGCGTCCTCGTAGAACGTCTCGTAGAAATCCCCGACGCGGAACAACAGTACACAGTCCGCGTACTGGGATTTGATCTCCCTGTACTGCGCCATCAAAGGCGTGAAATCGCTCATCGTATTGCCGTCACTGAAGGGCCATTACGGTGCACCGCTCGCCGATCTCCCCGGAGATCTCCTCGGCCTTTTTCTCGGCCTCGGCACGGGTCTTGAAGTATCCGAAGCGGACCCGGTGAACCTCTTTGCGATCGACGAGGTCACTGTCGATGCGCACACCGGGGAGCCTTTTTTTGATATCGGAGGCGAGCTTGATCGCGTTCGCGCGATCGTGAAACGAGCCGAACTGGAGCGTGAAGCTGGATGCCTCGGTCTCGGAGAGGGCTTTGTCCGCTGCCTTCTCGTTTGCGACGTCGGGGGGTTCCCTCTCGGCGATCTGTGCGGAACGAAGCGCCTCTATTTTCTCGCCGGCGAGCAGAGCTTCCGGCGTTTGTTCGAAGGTTTCGGCGATATCATGAAAGATCGCCAGCGCGGCGCCGATATCTCCCTGCTCTTCGAGACACTCCGCGTGGCGGTACATCGCCGTGGGACTCGCCGCCGAACGGGCGATGGCCTTGTACCTGCGGCACGCCTCTTCCCGGTTGTTGGCGCCCGTTTCCACATCGGCAAGCGCCAGCGCCGCGGCCGATCGATACCTCTCGCTCTTCACCCTGTCGAGCGCGCCGCGTGCCTGAGCGTACCGTTTCAGCATGAGCGCGGACAGTCCTTCGAAATAGGATGCCTCCTCGGACTTCCCGCACGCGGAACACTTGCCCAGGACTTCGGCAGCTTCTCTGTAATTGCCGAGAGCGAAGCGGATCTTCGCCACTTCGACCTGAGCGGCCGTCCCCCATTCGCTGGCGGGGTCCATCGCTGTCACTTCCCGATAGATGATCTCGGCTTCCGACGCGGAAGTCTTGAGACCGGCGAGAAGATAGAGCGCTTCCTGCTTCTCGCCGCCGGCTGACGACCTCGCGATCTCGACGAGAGCGGCCTGGGCCTTGGCGTACTTCATCTCGGCCACATCGCGCCGCGCGCCATCGATGTCCTCCCCGAGGGCGGGCACGCCCTGAAGGAGGACGAGGATCACGACGAAACCCTGGATCGTCCGCAGAGTGCTAAAGTTCAACATCGGTCGAGAAAGAATCGAATGAATTGCATCTCGGGCAGTGCCAACGCACCGACGTGGCCTGCAACTGGCAGATCCGACAGATGTACGGCTTTCCCTGCCGGCTCTGAACGATGGCCTCGTCGAGGAGCTGTTGGAGGGTGTCCGGGTCCCGGTATCTCGCGTAAAGAGACGTCAACACGAGTCTCGCGCGAACGGAGTCGGGGAAAACGCTCAGATATTCCTCGAGCAGCCGGATGGCGTCCTCGCCCCTGCCCTGCTTTTCGTAGAACCCGGCGATGGCCACGCTCGCCGCCTCGTCCCCCCCTCTCACCGAACGCACATCGTTGTAGATATCCTCGATATCACCGAAACGGCCTTTTTCGAACAGGACCTTCTCCAGCTTTTTCAACGCCGTCTCCGCGAGCTGCGAACAGAGCACGGCGGCGCGCCTCCACTTCTCCATCGCGTCGTCGACGTCGTCCATTTTCTGATCGACGTCCCCGAGCAGCAGAAGAGCCGGTGCGCAGTCCGGATCGTGCTTCAACGCACGCTGCAGGATCTTCTTGGCCTCCTTGAAGTCCCTCTTTTCCATCAGACGTTCCGCTGCGGTGTTGAGGTAGAGCGCCAGCTCGCGGTCGGTGACCCCGTCGTGTTTCCTCGCCTCTCTGAGAGCCTCGTACGCCTTCTCGCTGTCGCCGACAACGTGGTAGTGCTTCGCGATTTTTACGAACACGCGGGGGTCCCTGATTCCCAGCGATTTGACGGCCGAATTGACGATTCGTATGTTGGCTTGGTGGAAGATCACCAAGTTGACTTCGTCCATGGACACCCGGGCCGCTACGAGCACCTGGTTGACCGT
>CAZYCB010000072.1:0-3126 GCA_964645735.1 uncultured bacterium
ACGGCGCGGGACCCGATTCGCCACGTCCGAGTAGTGACGAGGAAGAAGAGCTCCTTCTTGTCATCCGTCAGCACTTCACTGACACGGGCGAGCCGATCAATGTCTCTCGGGCGATGGATGCGATCGGCGTCGGCTCAGGCCGAAAGAAGCAGCAGCTCGTGGCCACACTCGAGCAGCGCGGCCTCATCCGCTCCGAGAAGCTCAGGCAGCGCGGCGGCCCTCGCGTCCTCTATCCGACGAACGCCTAGAGCCTAGAGGCATCGGGGGCAATCTCCCTTCTCGAGTTCCCCCCTCCCCTCGTTCTCTTCCCCAGACGGCCTTTTCATGACTGCCGGAGCAAACCCGACGCGGACGAGACACTACAGAAGCCGCTTTCTCGCGCTGGCCCGACTGCACCTATCTCGTTCCGTCCGGTCGTTTCCGCCGCTTTTCCCGGTTGATTCCGCTCGCTGGGACGAGATGTCCCCTCACCCTTCCGGTATCCCGGCACTCCACCCGGGCGAGGTTCATAAGCCTTCGCACCTGCTACTACTCCGTGGTAAACGTGACGAACATACTGGATAGATTGCGGCCTCAGGTGACGAGGCGGGACTCTGCACCGTTGCAGAATCTCCTCTTCTCCTGGGCCAGAGAACGGGGGAAGCTCCAGCGGCTCCCGTTCGCGCAGGAACGCCTGCTTGAGAGCATCAACGACTGCCCCTGCATGAACCGAACTGACAGGGCTCGCTCCCTTGGCTGGACGGCCAAGAAGTTCCAGACGGCCAAAGACAGACTAGAACAGGAGGGTTTCGTTCTCTCGAAGGACCTCTCACGCGGAGTCGGAAGGCCGGCCGCTCTCCTCGTTCTTACGGAGAAGGGCTTCGAGTACCTCGCGAAACAAGCCGTTCACCCGAACCCGCTGCACGGCGATCTCGAACACCATTGCGCCATCGTCAAACTTCAAGCTTCATACGAGCACGACGGCTACATGGTCCGGATGAACCACAAGGTCACCCCCAACCTGATCGTTGACCTCCTCTGCGAGAGAGGCGACGAGCGTGGCGCCGTAGAAGTCGTCCACTCGGACAACCTCAAGCGCGACGCGGAGAAGATCAACGAGCTGGCTACACGGCTAGCCTGGGTTCATCTGGTCGTGACGTCGCAAGATCTCTTCGATCGTTACGCCGCTAAGCTCAGCGCTCTTGTTGCGCCCGCCGCGGCCGAAAAGCTGCTTGTTTCGTTCCTCGACCAGTTGCTTCCCGCGCGGCCGTGATCGGCCGGCCACGGAAGCCCACTTTCCTCACTCTTTCGGAGTTGTTTCTCCGTGTAGAGATAGAGGAAAGGGAATCAATCGGCCATCCAAGCACTCGGCGTTTCGCCAAGTCTCTCTCTTGCTCGATCTGGGCTTCTGTCTCTCTTGAGTAGTACTCGCACTCCTATGCAGACGCGTGCACAGCTTCGGTCGTCGGTTCCTGCTTTCCTTCCATGCACGGACGATCGGCGACCCCCGCCGATTCGCGTCCACACCGCCCGTTACCACGTTGAGGTGAACCTATGGATCTCGGAAGACTGAACAATATCGTGAAACTGGCAGAAGAAGCAGGCTTACTGAAGGATGAACGAGTGAAGGAGTGGATTGCACTTCTCAACGCGGACTGGGATAACGAGGCGGCCGAAATGGTCGAGCAGTACCTCGCTCAGAAGGCGCAGACCTATACCCTAGATCCTCTCTCACGCACCGATCTCTCTGACCTCGCGACGATCGAACCCCATGGCCTCACTCTCGGCTTCGATTCCCGTGGCTACCCCGTCGTTCTCAATCCGTCCCTCCTCATGCGAAACATGCTCATCACCGGAGAGACGGGCTCCGGGAAGACGAACCTCATGAAGCACCTCATCCGCCAGGCTCTCGATTCGGCGATCCCCGTGTGGGTGTTTGACTTCAAGAATGAGTACCGGGATCTTGGGCTCCCCGTCATCCAGTGGCGTGACCTGCGGCTCAATCCGCTCTCCTTCCTCGAACAGCGCGATCACGTTCTCAACGCCAAGCTCTTCCAGAGGATCTTCGGCCACTCGCAAGGCATCTGGATCGCCTCACAGGCCTTTCTCGGCGACGTTCTCTTCGACCTCTATCACGCCTACGGCGTCGATACTCACCCAGACAACGTCTGGCCGTCCCTCTTCGAGCTTGAAGAAGCGGTCCGCGCCCGCGCTGTGAGACCAGCCACGCCGTCCGTTCAGTACAAGGACAGGCTCCTTAATCGGCTCTCGGACATCCTCAAGTTCGAGGGCCCGATCTTCGAGTGCTCGTCCGGTTTCTCGATCCCCGACCTCGTCCAGGCGAGCGTCGTGTTCGAGTTCCGAGGGATGAAGCCGCAGACGATCTCGCTTGTCTGTGAGCTCCTGATGGCCGCCCTCTATGAGTACTGGCTCTCCCGTGGTCCGCAGAAGTCCCTTCGCTGTCTCCTCTTCAGCGACGAGGCGAAGCATGTGTTCGACCTCCGCAAGCAGTACCGCCTCAAGGACGAACGGCCGTACGTTGACGAGATCCTCGCCGAGACGAGAACCTTCGGGATTGGGCTCGTTCTCGCTGATCAACAGCCGTCTGAACTGACCCCTTCTGTTCAGGCGAACACCCACCTGAAGCTCGAAATGCAGCTTGGCTCAGGTAAGGACATCAAGGCAATGAACGTCTCTCTCGGACTCAATCCGCGCCAGATCCGCGCCAGCTACGGCATTCGCCTTGGGGAAGGAATCCTCAAGATCTCAGGCCGTGACCCATTCCTCGTCCGGATTCCGCTGGCGCGGGCTCACTCGCCGGCATAGCCGAGACGCGCACCTCTAAGGCCCGACCACCCGCTAGCTCTGTGCCTCACTTCCTTTCGACGTAGGTTGGCGCTCTCGCCGAACGGCACACACCCCCGGCAGCTCTAGCTTATTCGCTCAGCAAGCGATTCAAGGTCGCCGCCCCACGGATCGGGAACAAAGTTCTGCGCCGCTTCGCGTGCTCAAGCCTTTGTCCCCGACCGCGGGTCCCCCCCTTGAGTCCCTTGCTTCGCTGCACCCCTCGCTGCTGCCCGGGTGTGCGCGCCTCAAGGGCACGACAAAGCGAGGAGGTCAACATGGAGGCAGCAACGAACCGCGTAG
>CAZYCB010000073.1:0-3528 GCA_964645735.1 uncultured bacterium
GGCCGCCGTGGAGATCACGTGCTCCGTCTCCGACCCGCCTCCCGGCGACAGCCTCGAAGTCGACGTGGTCATCTACGGGCCCGAAAACGCTCTCGTCGAGGCGCTCGCCGAGAAGCTCGTCCCGGCGAACGGTCTTTTCAAATCCGTCTGGAACGGCGAGAACGCGGACGACGACGGTCTCCACAGGATCGATGTCAGCGTAAGGGACCGGGCTTCGAACTCGGCGACCGCGGAGGCATTCATCGACGTGGACACGGAGGGGCCGACGATCACGATCACGAGCCTCGAGAACGACTCGACGCTGCGCGAGCTTCCCGACAGCTTGTTCGGGTGGGCATGGGACCGCAGCGGCGTGAGGGACACCGTGTGGGTGGAGTTTCCGGGGCGAGGCGCCTTCGTGTTGGATCCGTCGAGCTACATGCGGTCGGACACGCTCTTCTTCAGCTCAGTGCTGCGCGATTCGATTCTTGCGGAGGGCTCGAATCTCGTCCGGTTCAAAGCGCGCGATGCCCTCGGGCAGGAGCGGATCAAAGGACTCAACGTGACGTGGGACGCGACGGCGCCGAGCGCTCCCGTCCTCGAAGAGCTGCCCGCGACCACCCACGCACCCGAGGTCCTTCTCCGCGGCACTGCGGAGGGCGATTTCACCGACGTCATGCGGATTTACCGGAACGATGTCCTCGCCGATACGCTTCAGCCCAAACTCACCGGAGAGTGGCCGCATCTAGTAGCGCTCGAACCGGGCCTCAACCGGATCCACGCGGTCATGGCCGACGAGGCGGGAAACACGAGCGCTCCGTCGAACACGGTCGAGATCACGTTCGACGCCGCGAGCGGCCTGTACATCCCGCAGCCGTTTCATGCCGGGGATGCGTTCCAGGTGAACGCCGCCAAACCGGCGCGCTCGGTCACGCTTCGCGTGTACGACATGAGCGCTCACGTCGTCTGCGTCCTCTTGGGGAGGTTCTCGGGCGATTTCGTGTCGATCACGTGGGACGGCTTGAACGGCGGCGGTGAAAAAGTGAAGAAAGGCCCCCTCGTGGCCGTAGCGCGCGTGCAGTACGAGGGCGGCGACGAGGAATCGCTGCGCGGCATCTTTCTCTTCGAACCCTAGCGTGCGAGAGACATGAGATGAGACTCCATATGGTTTTTGTCGTGGCTGCCGCCGTTCTCCTGGCAGCGTGCTCGCCGGCCGCGGCGGGGTTTTCGCGCGGCGGGAGCTTCACCGCGCCCGGCTACGGGGCGAGGGCATGGGGAATGGGAGGAGCCGCCGTCGCGTGGGGATCGGACGAAGGGGCGACATACTGGAACCCCGCCCTGCTCTCTCTCCTCGACGGGGGACGCCTCGGGTTTTCCTATGTGAACCTCGTCGAGGACGCCACCGCGCGCCACTCGTATCTCGCCTACGCGCGCCACCTGAAGCGCATAACCGCGGAGGACACCGGCCTCGTTTTCAACGAGCATGCCTTCGGCCTCCTGTACGAAAATCTCCTCCTCGAGCTTTCCGACGGGCAGAAGTACGCCGAGAACTCCCTGCTCATCGGCTACTCGTACTCGCCCGAGCACTTCGTCTCCGTCGGCGCGAGCATGAACATTCTTCTCTCGTCCGGCGACATCGGAGAGTTCGACGCGAAGGGCACGTCCATCAATCTCGGCTTGCGCGCCCTTCTTCTCGAACGCCTCACGCTCGGAGCCGTGTGCCGGAATTTGTTCTCGCGCGTCATGTTCGACACCGGAGAAGACTACGCGCTCCAACGCTCGTTCACGGTCGGTCTGGCCTGGAACGTCCTGCCCAACGCGACGCTCGAGGGAGACGTCGTCGGCGCGTACGGCGGCATCGCGCGGGTCGTGCTCGGCGCAGAGGCGGCGCTCTTCTCGGATGTCGTCGCGCTCCGCGGCGGGATCTCCGGCGTTTCCTCGGGCGAGAACCGGGCCCTCCCGCACATGGGCATCGGCGTTCATCTGCGCCGGATCCGTCTCGACTACAACGCCAACTTCGACGCGGCGGAGGCGTTCGGCAACACGCACCTCTTCTCGCTGTCGATAGGACTCTAGCTGCACGTGCGCACATCCCCGGAAAAGATCGCCCACGGGCTCCTCGTCGTCTCGTTCTGCGGGTTCGCGCTCTTCGCTCCCTTCTCGATTTCCGGCACGAATATCTGCATCGTGCTCGGTTTCATCGGGATTCTCGTCTCCGCCGTCGCCACTCCTTCCACGCGCGCCCGTCTCGCCCCGGCGGCGAAGGATCCCATGTTCGCCGCGTGCGTGGTTCTCGTCGTGTCCGCTCTCCCCTCCGTGTTCCTCTCCGAGAACGTCGGCCGGGCCTGGGAGGATTGGAAATCCTACTGGCTCCTCTCGATATACTTCTTCGTCGCGTACGGTCTCTGGTCCGCGCGCATTCGACGCGCCGTGTACTGGATTCTCTTCTCCTCCGTGACTCTCTCGTGTCTCGTCGCGCTGACGCAGTACCGGGGAGGCGTGGACTTTCTCTTCGTCCACATTCGCGAAGCACGGCGGCCGGCGAGCACGCTCTTCATCATGACGTTCGCCGGGATTCTCTACCAGCTCATCACGGTGAACTTCGCCGTGCTCTTCCACAGGGGCCGTTTTTCGCGCCTCGAGTCCGTTCTCGCCGGCGGTCTCGTCGTCCAGGTCGCGGGGCTCTTCATCACGCTCACACGGGGAGCGTGGGTCGCGCTCGCGAGCGGCATCGCCACGGCGACGCTTCTGCTCAAGAGGAGATCGGCATTCGCCGTCACCGCGGTTCTCCTCGCTCTCGTCGTCGCGTTCGCCGTCGGCGACCCCGACGTTCGCAGGAGAATCGCGTCGATTCCCCGCGCGCTCCGGGGACCCACCGACGTGAACGTCGCCACGCGCTTCGTCCTGTGGGATGTGTCCTGGCAGATGATCGAGAGCCATCCGGTCCTCGGCGTCGGGATGGGCGACTTCACGATCGAAGCGGACAAGCTCATCGGCGACAGGTGGGTGGAAACCTCGACGAACTCCCACAACGTGTATCTCCAGGTCCTCGCGACGCGCGGGCTCCTCGGGTTCGTCCCCTTCGTGTACTTCTGGGTAATCCTTCTGCGCTCTCTGCGGCGCTCGAGATCCGCCGTCATCGCGCGGCCGTCGAGCGACTCGCAGCGCTTCGCCCGTCATTTCATCGATGGAGTGACGGCCGCCGCGGTCGCCGTCCTCGTCGGCGCACTCTCCGAGAACAACATCGACGACAGCGAGGTCTTCACGGCCTTCATGCTTCTCGTGGGAATGGCGAAGAACTTTGCGATCTCGCCGGGCGCGGATGAAACGATGATCAAGAGTTGACGGGCCCGGTCGCGCGGGAGCGCGGCCGTATCCGCGCGGCGATCCGCCACAGGCCATCAGCGGCGAATACCGCCATCACGGGCTCTATGGGAATCCGCATGCGGAGCGATCCGTGGAACACGAGTGAGACGAGCGTATGAACGATGACGAGACCGGCGAGGAACGCGAACCTCCTCGCGTTTTTCAGATTGGCGGCGAGTCCGA
>CAZYCB010000074.1:0-1553 GCA_964645735.1 uncultured bacterium
ATCCATGATGTTCCGCATCAGGTAGACACCCCGCCCCGACGGCCGAAGCAGGTTCGCGCCCTCGGTGGGATCTCCGACCTCGCCGACCTCGAAACCTTCCCCCTGGTCCCTGATTCTCACCTTGATTCTCGACGAGCTGACGTAGATCTGAATGCTGACTTTTTTCTCCGGATCGGAGCGATTGCCGTGAATGATCGCGTTCGTGATCGCCTCGTCGCACGCGAGCGGAATATTGATGCGGTAGTCCGATGCGGGAAACGAGAACTCCTTGAGGAGCATCGAGACGAGGTGGTTGACGCCCAACACGTACGACAGATCGCTGGGAATCAGGAAATCCAGGCGGGCGCTCCCCCGATTCGGCAGGTCGGGATGACGTTTGAACTGGGGGAGGTTGGGCAGCGCGCTGGCGATTTCACGCGTGAGGCTCACGTCGGTGTACGGCGGCAGGAGTACGCTCTGAACGCCGAGCGACTGAAACCGAACGTAGCACCTCTGTTCGCATCGCTCCACGAGGACGATGAAATTCATTTGCGGGTACGCGAGCTTGCACGTTCTCATCGCCAGGGAGTCGACGGAATCTCCCGACCTTTCGATGACGAGCGTAAAACCGAGAGCGATCTTGTCGATCCCGGCGAGCGTCGCCATCAGTTCCGTGATGCTCGCGCATGCGGCGTACGAATCGGGAACATCCTGACACTGGGATAGAACGGACTTCGAGTAACCGGCGTCGCTCGAGACAACGAACACCTGCGGTTCTCGCGTGCCTGCCTGTTGGGGCTGTGGCGAGGGTGTGGTTTGATCAGAATAACTTCTGCCCATCGGCCAGGATATCGTTCAGGGCCTCTTTGAAATAGTCCGTCGAATTGGCGAGATCAGGTCCCACTTTCTGTTTGTAAAGCTCCCAGGACTTCTTGATCTCGTCACCCAGCGCCGCCATCAGGTTTCCGTCCAGAAGCGCTCGATCGCGCCTCTCGCGGTTGTAGCACAGGATATCGGAAACGAGCACTCGCGCAAGTCTCCGCGCTCTCGCATCGGGTTCCCGTCCGGCCGCTTCCCTCGATCCGGCCTTACGCGGCGCGGCGACCGTCTCCGGCGCCGGCACGCTTCTCGCGGATGCCGTGCCCGACGGTATCACGCCTACTTTGGGCGCCGCAAAGAGTTTCTCGGCGACTTTCTCGGGCGGCGGAACCAGCTTGAACACCGCACGGCACTTGGGACAGCTCACCCTCACGGGTCTCTTTGGAACCCTCGCGTCGGGCAGGAAGTACTTCGACGTACAGCTCTCACATTGGATGATCATGAGCGACTACCTTCCGAGCTGGACCGGCAGAACGCTGCTTCCGCGGCCAAGAATGCAAGGGCATCCCTTTCGTTCGCAATTGGATCCTGCCGGCACGACCCTTTTTGTCCATCGCCCGCTATGCCAAGCAACAATTACGCCAAGACCCGCCCCTCACCCGATTGTCACGCCACGCTGGTCGGCCCCGATTTCGCGGAGATACTTTTTGCAGGGTAGAGCTCGGGGACTCTCGAGCCGCGGGTCCTCCCGGAGG
>CAZYCB010000075.1:0-2019 GCA_964645735.1 uncultured bacterium
TCGAGGCCGTATAGCACGGCGACGATGGCGAGGAGAATGGCGGCGAACTTGAGGGCGGACTTCATCAATCAAAGTCCTGGCATACGTAATGGCGAACCTCGGCAACAGCATTTCGGAAGGCGAAGCCGAGCCAATATTGAGCGAACCACAGCCAGAAAAGCGGCTTGTTGTGAATGACAATATCGACGCCAGCAAAGCTCTCCTTGCGGAACTCGACCCGTGCGCCCCAGATGATGATCTCGGCCATCAAGCCGGCTCCTTCGTGTCAACCGTGGGCTCAACGTTGCAGCCTAACTCGGCCTTGGTCAGGGTGACCTTCGTGTATGTGCGTTGACTAGTCTGGACGCCCAGTCCGGCGAACAGGGCCGATGCTATCTCTAGGAAGGCCGCGTGCAGGATGAGCCCGAGAGCGAAGCACATGACCATGTAGAGCAGGAACGCGAAGCCGTTGCCGACCTTCGACTCGAGGAGCCAGTTGATAGCAGCCTTGAGCTTGTCGATCATCAGTCACCCTTGAGCCACGCCTTGACCGCCAGCGCAACGGCCTGGACGAGCGTGACCTGGTTTAGAATGTCTTCAAGCCAAGCCGCCTCCTCGTCGTTCGAGATGAATCCGAACTCGATGAGAACAGCCGGGGCCGCTGTGTGGCGCAGAACATAGAACTGCGCTTCCTTGTCAGGATCGCCGTCGTCGTAGTCCATGCGCGGCCGCCTGTCGGGACAAGCCGCCTTGATTCCGTTGAATATTGCCGTCGCCAGCGCGTCGGCCCGAGTTTCTCCGGGCGATGTCCACACCTCGAAGCCCTGGACGGACTTGTCCTCGGAGGAGTTGCAATGAAACGAGATAAAAGCGTCGGCTTGGTGGAGGTTGGATGTGGCGACGCGATCCTCAAGCGAAACATTCTCGTCGGTATCACGCGTCGCTATAACGTCGAAGTCCCCCGCCCCCCAGGGCGCGAACAGATAGGCGAGGTCGAGGTTTATTTCGGATTCATAGACGAACGCCTCGGGGTTGAACGCGCCGCAATCGGAGCCGCCGTGCCCAGGATCGACGACAACGATAGGGCGAGGCTTAATGTGGGGGGATAGTTGCGTACCTTTGGGCACACGCAGGACATAACACGGGTTTTAGGAGGGAGGCCCGATTTGTAGTCGGGCCTTGACAATCAGGCCGGGGTATTCCCCGTTGACGCGATTCTAGAGATTCGGCCGATAACGATGGTTCGCCCGTCTTCGCTGATCTGCCATATCTCGCGGGCGCAGCGGTCGGGTGTCGCGGCGCGGCTCACGGCCAGAACCTCGTCATCGGAGACGTAGTTGAAGGCGAATCGGACGCGGGTCTCGTCGCGCCCCTTGCAGATCGACAGGTGGAACGGGCCGCTCTCGTAGGTCGAGACCGAGTAGCCCTTGTCCGTGTAGGTGGTCACGACCCGGCGCTTCCACTCGCGTATGCGGCGCTTGACCGCGATCTCAGGCACGAGCGCCCTCGCTTTTCTGCCTAGTATGTAGACTTTTCCCAGACATACCATGCTGAATTGCGATATCGAATGGCCTCGCGCACGACAGGCACGCCAGCTCGTCGTGCATGAGCGGACGCTCGCTCCCGACCTCAAGCGATATCCACGCCCCACACCGCCAGCACCGGACGCGGAACTCGCGGGGGTAGGCGATGGCCGGGGACGGCTCCGGCGTATCGTACGCGACCATCACCACGCCATCGTCCTTCCGCGTCTTGTAGTGCTTGGGCCGCTCGGCGTACCCGTCGGGGAAAAGCACGTCCGGCTCGACGCGCAACACGTCCGCGATGGCGCGAGCCGTGAGCCGCGTCGGCTTCTTTACCCCCGCCTCGAACGCGGAGATGGCCCCCTGGCTCACGTGGCACTTCTCGGCGAGCGTCCATTGGTACGGATAGCCGGCCGCGATCCGATAGTTGCGTAGGTTGCTCATGCTGTTCTCCTAGTCGAACAGATCCTCGGGTCGGACGATCTTCGCCTTCGGCGTGTCCAGGGCCCTGATGTGC
>CAZYCB010000076.1:0-8167 GCA_964645735.1 uncultured bacterium
TGTACGAGATGATCACCGGCGAGACGCCCTTCAGGGGCGACTACGAGCAGGCGATGAGCTATTCGATCGTGAACGAAGCCCCGAAGCCCATTCGCGCTCTGCGCGGGGATGTGCCGGTCGAAGTGGAACGCCTCATCGAGAAGACGCTCTCGAAGGAACCGAATGAGCGATACCAGAAATCGATCGAGCTGGTCGGCGATCTGCAATCGCTCAAGACACCCGTCGAGTCGTCGTCCAGCGACACGGGCAGCCGTGACGCGAAGGTTCTCCCCTCGATCGCGGTTCTCCCCTTCAAGGACATGAGCCCTCAGAGAGACCAGGAGTATTTCTGCGAGGGGATCGCCGAGGAACTCATCAACGGGCTCACGCAGATCGAGGGTCTTCGCGTGGCCGCCCGCACCTCCGCGTTTCAATACAAAAACAAGGAATCGGATGTGCGGAAGATCGGGAGAGAGCTCGGTGTAGAGACCGTTCTCGAGGGAAGCGTCCGCAAGGCGGCAAACCGGCTTCGCATCACCGCGCAGCTCGTCACCGTATCGGATGGCTATCATCTTTGGTCGGAGAAGTACGACCGCGAGCTCGAGGACATCTTTGCCATTCAGGATGAAATCTCGCTCGCCATCGTCAATCGGCTCCGGGGAAAGCTTCTCAAAGAAGAAGAATCCAAGCTCGTCAGGCGACATACCGAAAACGAGAAGGCCTACAACCTCTATCTCAAGGGCAGGTACTACTGGAACAGGCGCCATGAAGGCGGGATCCAGAAGGCGATCGAGTTTTTTCAACAAGCGATCGAGAAGGACCCGCTCTGTGCGCCGGCATACGTCGGGATAGCGGACTGCTACAACGTTTCCGCGATCCTGGGCCTCATGGACCCGAGAATCGCCTACGCGAGATCGAAGGAAGCGGTTGCGAAAGCGCTCGGCATTGACGATGACCTTGCCGAAGCCCATGCCTCTCTCGGCTGGATCAAGACCTTCTATGATTGGGACTGGGCCGGTGCGGAAACGGAGTTCTTGAGAACGTTCGAGATCAACCCCAACTACGCTACTGGCCACTATTTCTACAGTTTGCACCTGGGGGTCATGGGGAGATACGACGAGTCGATCGCCGAGTCGTCCCGCGGGTTGGAGCTCGATCCCGTCGACCTCGCCATCAATGCGATTCATGGGTGCACGCTCTACTGGGGTCGCCACTACGACGCCGCGATCGAGCAGTTCCGAAAGACCCTCGATATGGATCCCAACTTCTATCTTGTAAACCTCTACTTCGGGATGACGTACGGCGCGGGCCATAAGTGGGGGGAGGCTGCAGAACGGTTTACCAGAGCCCTGGCGGTTTCGCCGGGAAGCCCTCTCGCCATGGGATTTCTGGGATATGCCCTCGCCCGCTCGGGTCGGAAAAAAGAGGCGCTCGAGATTCTCGAGCGGCTGGAGGAGTTGTCGAAAGAGAGGTTCGTGGGGTCGTATGCCAGGGCCGCTGTCCATTACGGGCTCGAAGCGGACGACCGGATGTTCGAATGTCTGGAAAAAGCCTTTGTCGAGAAGGATTCGTGGCTCGCCATGCTCAACACGATCCCGATATGGGACCGTGTTCGGTCTGATCCCAGATTCATAGGGCTCGTCCGGAGGGTGGGGTTTCAGAGATGATCGGCCGGACGATTTCCCATTATAGAATTGTGGAGAAACTCGGTGAAGGCGGGATGGGAGTGGTCTACAAGGCCGAGGACACGAAGCTCCATCGGTTCGTCGCCCTCAAGTTCCTCCACCCCGATCTCACGCGTGACGAGGAGGCCAAAGTCCGCTTCATCCACGAAGCCCAGGCGGCGGCCACCCTCAACCATCCCCACATCTGCACGATCTACGAGATCGACGAGCACGATGGCCAGTCGTTCATCGCGATGGAGTTCATCGAAGGAGAGGGTCTCAAGGACCGGATCCAGAAGGGCCCCCTCCCGATCGATGAACTTCTTTCCCTCGCGATCCAGATTGGGGAAGGGCTCCACGAGGCCCACGAGAAAGGGATCGTCCACCGGGACGTCAAGCCGGGGAACGTCATGCTGACCTCCCGGGGGCAGGCGAAGATCCTGGACTTCGGACTCGCCCGGTTGGGGACACACACGAAGATCACGAAGACGGATACGACGCTCGGGACGGCCGCCTACATGTCGCCGGAACAAGCGTCGGGAAAAGAGGTGGATCGCCGGAGTGACATCTGGTCTTTGGGTGTCGCGCTCTACGAGATGGTGACGGGGGAGAGGCCGTTCAAGGGGCAGTACGAGCCGGCGGTGGTGTATTCGATCTTGCACGACACTCCCGAGCCGCTCACATCCCGTCGGAGCCAGGTGCCGATGGAGCTGGAGCGGATTGTGGGAAAGGCGCTCACGAAGGAGGTGTCGGGGCGGTATCCGCATGTCGAGGATCTGCTGGTCGATCTCCGGGTGCTTCGAACAGAGACTCAGACCCACGCGCTTCCTCAGAAGCTTGCGGCGAAAAGCGGACGAAACAAACTCGCACTCGCCGGGGTCGTTGCCAGCATCGTCGTCGTGATCGCTCTCGCAATCGCGTTCCTTCCCCGCTTGTTCAAACCGACCACGCCCCCCCGAGAGCTGCTGGCTACGAGCGAGCAGAAGATGCTCGTCGTCCTGCCCTTCGAGAACTTGGGTTCTCCAGACGACGAGTATTTCGCCAACGGGATCACCGATGCGATCACCGCCCGTCTGGCCGGCTTGGGAGGGCTCGGTGTCATCTCGCGTCAGAGCGCCATCCAATACAGAAAGACCTCGAAATCGATCAAGCAAATCGGCGAAGAGCTGGGCGTGGACTACATCCTCGAAGGCACGGTCCAACGCGAAAGACCCGGGGATCCGGCGAGCCGCGTCCGCGTGATCCCTCAGCTCATTCGTGTCGCCAGCGATACACACGTATGGGCGGACACGTACGACGAGGAGATGAGGGAGGTGTTCCGTGTCCAGTCGGACATCGCCGAGCGGGTGGCGACACAGTTGAACGTCGCGCTGTTGGAGCCCGAGCGCCGGGCGATCGAGAAAAGGCCCACCGAGAACCTCGTGGCGTACGAGGACTACCTCCGCGGAAAACACTACTACAATAGCGTTGACTTGTCCGGCGCCGAGCTTTCCGTGCAGTTGTTGCAGAGAGCCGTTTCGGCTGACCCGCGGTTTGCGGAGGCGTGGGCGTCGCTGTCCATGGCATACCACCGTCTCTACTGGGCTTTTGACCGGCCGGGAACGCTCACTCTCGAGACGGAAGCGGCGAAGCGCGCGCAAGAGCTCGCGCCCGATCTTCCGGAAACCCATCGCGCGCTGGGTGGCGTCGCCTACGCCCATCGCGAGTTCGACAAGGCCCTCACGTATTTCGAGACGGCACAGCGTCTTCGGCCGGACGGAGATGCCGCCCAGGACGTCGGTTTCGCATTAAGACGCCTGGGGAGATGGCAGGAGGCATTGGATCGCTTCGAGGAGGCGCGCCGGCTGACGCCTCGTGACTACGCCATTTATGCTGACGGTCTCGGAATCACGAGAATATATATGCGCCGCTATGACGAGGCCGAACGGGACTTCGATCAAACGATCTCACTGGCACCGCAGATCCCCTATGGTTACATCGAAAAAGCACACGTCCTTCTGGCGCGAGACGGCGATGTGGGTGCGGCGAAGCGGGTCATGTTTGAGATGTCACGTCGCGTAAACATAGCCGATGTAGCGGAGTCACAGGTCACACAGGTCCCTGATCATTTTACCGAACTCCGTACTTGCCCGGAGACTTTCACCGAGGCATTCGATGCGTTCGAGTCCGGACCCATGGAACGGTTTCGCCGTATACAACCCGCGGCGATCGCTACGACCCACCTTTCTCGCGCGGAGGTCTATGAAGCCAAGGGCGACCGTCGCTCGGCGATCGCACGCTACGACTCGGCGAGGGTCTATTATGAACGGATCATCCGGTCCAATCCGGAATCGGCTTACATTTGCTTCTATCATGTGGCGTTGGGTCTTGCGTATGCCGGGCTTGGCCGCAAGGAAGAGGCGATACGTGAGGGAGAGGAAGCCGTCAGGATGATGCCGATATCCAAAGACGCCTTGGTGGGTGCCGAACTCGTCGGGTTTCTTCCGGAGATTTACGTGATGTGCGGCGAGTACGAAGCGGCGATCGATCGGATCGAAACTGCTTTGTCGGCACCATCGTTTGTGTCGGCAGGCGTGCTCCGCGTCGACCCGATCTGGAATCCGCTCCGGAGCAATCCAAGATTTCAGCGGCTCGTGGAAGGAAAATAGTCCCGATGGACATGATCGGTCAGACCATTTCTCACTACAAAATCCTCTCGAAGCTCGGCGAGGGCGGGATGGGGGTGGTCTATCGGGCCGAGGACACCAAGCTCAAGCGCTTCGTCGCCCTCAAGTTTCTCCATCACTCGCTAACCGACGACAAGGCAAGAAAACGTTTCGTCCAGGAGGCCCAGGCGGCGTCCTCGCTCGAACACCCGAACATTTGTTCCATCCACGAGATCGACGAGACCTCCGACGGCCGGATGTTCATCGTGATGCCTTGTTACGAAGGGGAGTCACTTGCCGAGAGGATCGAACGCGGCCCCTTGAAGTTCGACGAAGCGGTGGAGATCGCGATCCAGGTGGCCTCGGGGATTGCCAAGGCCCACGAGAAAGGCATCGTCCACCGGGACATCAAGTCCGGCAACATCTTCGTGACGAGCGACGGCCTGGCGAAGATCGTGGACTTCGGACTCGCCAAACTCGGCGGGCGGTCGAAACTGACGAGGACGGGGATGTCGCCGGGGACGGCGAGCTACATGTCGCCCGAGCAACTGAGGGGTGGCGATGTCGATCACCGCACGGACATTTGGGCCCTTGGAGTCGTGTTGTTCGAAATGATCACCGGCGAGACGCCCTTCAGAGGAGAATACGAACAGGCGATGAGCTATTCGATCGTGAACGAAGACCCGAAGCCGATTCGAGGTCTTCGTCGGGACGTGCCCGTCGAAATGGAACGTCTCATCGTAAAAACACTCTCCAAGGATCCGAATGAGCGGCACCAGAAAGCGACCGATTTGCTCAGTGTTCTGCAATCAATCAAGAAAGGCGTCGAATCCTCGCCCGTCGACACCGCTGGTAGCGCCGCGAAGAAAGGCCCCTCGATCGCCGTGCTGCCGTTTGCGAACCTGAGTGCGGACAAAGAAAACGAGTACTTCAGCGACGGCCTGGCCGAAGACATCATCGATGCCCTGACACAGGTGCCGGGGCTCCGCGTAATGGCGCGGACCTCCGCCTTCTCGTTCCGAGGCAAGGGAGTGGATGTCCGCGAGATCGGGTCGCGGCTCAACGTCGAGCACATCCTGGAAGGCAGCGTGCGAAGGGCGGGGAGCCGCATCCGCGTAACGGCGCAGCTTGTGAAAGCGAGCGACGGGTACCACCTGTGGAGCCAGCGATTCGACCGGGAGATGACGGATGTCTTTGCCATTCAGGACGAGATCTCGCAGGCCATCGTGGAGAAGCTGCGCGTTCGGTTGGCGGGGGACCGTCCGCTCGTCAAGCGATACACCGAGAATCTCGCCGCCTACGACCTCTGCCTTAGGGCTCGGTATCATCTTAGGAAGATGACGCAGGAAGAACGGGAGGCAGGCCGGAGGTATTGTGAGCAGGCGATCGCTCTCGACCCGGACTACGCCCCCGCGTATGTCGTGCTGGCCGAATCCTACCTGTGGAGCGCCTTCTGGGGATCCACCGATCCGCGGGAGGCGTTCGCCAAAGCCAAGTCGGCCGCGCTCGAAGCTCTCAAACTGGATGACACGATCGCCGACGCTCACAGCGCTCTGGGAACCGTGTTGGGGAGCGGCGAGTTCGACTGGCGCGGGGCCGGCCGCGAGTTCAATCGTGCGATGGAGCTGAGTCCATCGTCCGCTGTGGTCCGGTACGACTACGCCTGGTGTTATGCCATGTGGTTCCTGTATCCGCAGGGGCTTGTGGAAGAGGCGTTGACCGAGATGCGGCGGGCGCTCGAGCTGGATCCGCTCGATCCCTTCTACAACTCGCTCCTGGGGTATCTCCTTCACTCCACGGGGCAGTTCGAACCGGCGGTCGCCCAACTCAAGCACGCCATCGACCTCGACCCGGCCTTTTTCTTCGCCTACTGGTTTCTCTCGTCCGTCTATGCGCTGCAATGGCGGATGGAAGAAGCCATCGCCGCGGGCGAGAAAGCGAACGAGCTCTCCAGGGGCCATGCTCTGACGTTGGCAGCGCTGGGCGGGCACTACGGGCGGGCTGGACGGACCGCCGACGCACGGCGGGTACTGGAGGAGTTGAAGACTCGGCGGGAGTCGACCTATGTGCCATCGTGCGCACTGGCATGGGCTCATGCTGGGGTGGGAGAACTCGACGAGAGCCTGGAGTGGATCGCAAAGAGCATCGAAGAGCGTGATCCGACGGTCGTAACGGCGCTCAAGAGCGCACCGATCTTCGACCACCTGCGGTCTCACCCGGATTGCCCTGCTCTGCTGCGGAAGATGAACCTCGAGCCCTGAGCAGGCGCGTATGAAACATCGTTACATGGCGCTGGACTGGATGCGCGGGATCGTCATGGTCGTGATGGCCATCGACCACGCCTCCGCCGCTTTCAACAAAGGCAGGCTCTTCACCGACTCAGCGTTTTTTTATCAAGCCGGGATGAGCCTTCCCGCCCTTCAGTTCTTCAACAGATGGATCACCCATATCTGCGCGCCGACGTTTCTGTTTCTCGCCGGGACGTCCCTTGCCCTGAGCTTGGAACGGCGGGGGAAAGCCGGCGAGTCGAACGCCTCCATCGACCGCTACCTCCTGACGCGGGGGCTCATTATCGCGGCGCTCGATCCCATTCTCATTTCACGGTTCTGGGGTTATGGCTCGGTCATGCTTCAGGTCCTTTTTGCGATTGGCCTGTCGCTCGTATTCATGATCCCGCTCCGCCGCTTGAGAACGACTTGGCTTCTCGGGGCGTCCTTGGGTTTCATTTTCTTCGGCGAGCTCTTGACAGGAGCGCTGCTGAGGCTTAGCGACGAGGGGACACTGACTGGAGCGTTGTTGATCCACGGCGGCGAGTTTCCCCGACTTCTCGTGTCGTATCCCGTGTTTCCGTGGCTCGCGGTGATGGTGCTCGGATTCGTGTTCGGGAGAAAGTTGCTCCAGATCAGAGACTCTACGTCCGGCAGGTGGTCCCCCGAGAGAATGCTCTTCCTGGGCGGAGGCGCGTCGCTCGCCGTATTTGGCATCGTGCGCGCGTTGAATCATTACGGCAATATGTTGCTCCTTCGGGAGAACGGTTCCCTCATCCAGTGGCTCCATGTGAGCAAGTACCCTCCGAGCTTGTCGTTTTTGACGCTTGAGCTTGGGCTGATGGCCATCATTCTCAGTTTGTTATTCCGAATTCAAGGCAAGGGGCAGCGGTCAATGCGGCTGGGGAACCCAATACTCGTCTTCGGTCAGACGGCGTTCTTCTTCTACGTTCTCCACATCGTGATTCTCGAAATCTCGGCTCGGGCGTTGAACCTTCACGCGAGGATGGGATTGGGAACCGCGTACGTGGCGACGATGGCCGTGCTGATTCTTCTCTATCCGTGCTGTCTCTGGTATAGACGGTATAAAGCTGCACACCCCGGAGGCTGGGCGCGGTACATCTAGTCTGAAAACACTATCGCCGGATTATTGTTTTGGCGCGACCGATTGCCCGGCGGGCCCGTTTTCTTCCCAAAATCGTTTGAAGGCCAATAAGTTTTGGCCCTCGAAGTAGCCCTCGAGCGTACCGCCCTGGCCCGCGAGAGACACGTTGATTTCGCGCGCGGCGGCCATGTCACGAAGCACATCGGGGGATACCGGGTAGACCGAGTAATCGGTGATGTAGTGGCTCAGCATGTCTTTCTCGCGCTTCGTTTCTCCCACCGGCGAGAGGCTCACCGTTTGTCCGTCGATATTGAGATGGAGAGTCTCTCTCGTTGACATGTCCTGATAGTTATCCAGCGTGCCCGTGTCTGTCCATTGAACCATCAGCATGATGTCGTAGGTCACGGTTCCGTCGGGATGCTGACACTTGCGGGCATCGATATAACAGATGGTATTGGCTCTGTACTTGCCATCGGTCCGCTGTGCCTGTTTCACGATGCCAATTTC
>CAZYCB010000077.1:0-1586 GCA_964645735.1 uncultured bacterium
GGCCGATGTGGCGAAGACAGGGATCGTGGATACGAACCCCGCCATGTATGCGGCGATGGGGAACCAGCCGGCGGGCGCCGGGGACGACGTCGGATTCGACGGATTGCTCGACGACGTGCGGATTTACAGCCGCGCGCTGAGTACGGTTGAAATTAGCGCCTTCATCGCGCTCGCCACGAATTCTCCTCCGTTGGCGAGCTTCACGGCAACGCCGACCAGCGGTTACGCCCCTCTCGAGGTAACGTTCAATGCGTCCGCTTCGTCGGACCCCGAAAACGATCCTTTGGCGTTCTCCTGGAATTTCGGAGACGGCGCGACAGGGTCAGGCGCGATCGTCGCGCACACATACGGCATCGCTGGAAATCGGCAGGTGCTTCTCACCGTGGGCGACGACGGCGGCAAGACCGACGTGGAATACGGTTCGGTCCAGATTCTGGAGTCGACTGGCCCGCCGAGCATGCCGGTGTGGAAGACCCTGCTCGAGACGGCGCCGGCGTGCGCATCTCTCGCCTGGCAAGCGAATACCGAGCCCGACCTCGGGGGGTACGTCGTTTACTACGGCTCGTCGTCGGTGGTTGATGGTGAAGCGCCGAGCTACTCGGATTCGATGGACGTGGGCAACGTGACGTCGCAGACGCTGTGCGGTTTTTCCCACGGAACGTTTTACTTCGCTCTGCGAGCGTACAACTCGAGGCACGAACTTAGCGGCTATTCGGTGGAAGAACATATGCACATCGAAGGACCGGATCTTTCAGGGCCGATCATCATCGTGGCGAGCCCTGAGAATGGAACCATCGATGTCGACCCGCTGGGGACGAACGTGTTCGTGGTGTTGTCCGATGACAGGACAGGCGTGGACAGTACGTCCGTCGACGTACTGATCAACGGCTCGGCGCCCGCTCAGATCACGTTCAACGGGAATCCTTCGAGTTACGCGGTCGTCTGCGAACCCGAGGGTGACCTGCCGGCGAACACTCTGATCAACGTGTCCGTGTCCGTGTCCGACCGCGCGTTGCCGCCGAATGTAACGAGTACCTTCTGGAGCTTCACGACGGGCATCGTGCCGCCGTCGGCGCCCGGAGGCCTGGGTGCCGAGGACACGGAGACGGGCTGCGCGGCGCTGACGTGGCAGGGCAATCAGGAGGCGGATCTCGCTGGATACACGATCTACTTCGGGACGTCCTCGGTGGCCTTGGGAGAGGCGTCGCAGTACGATGACTCGACGGCCGTCGGCACAGAGGCGTCTCATACGGTATGCGGGTTGATGGAAGACACGTACTACTTCGCGATGCGAGCGAAGAACGCATCCGGTCAGTACAGCGCGCTCTCCGGCGAGGTCATGGCGGACGTGACCATTGCCGGACCCGAGAAGCCGCTGCCGCCCCAGCAGGTTCAGGTGTCGGAGACATCTTCCGGCTGTCTGACGATCAGCTGGCAGGCGAATGCCGAGGCGGATATTTCCGGATACGTCGTCTACGACGGGGCGATGTCGGTTGTCGGCGGTGACGCGGGCACATATGAAGACTCCGTCGATGTGGGGAACAACACGTCGAAAGTGCTCTGCGGGTTTGCTGCGGGGCCTCGCT
>CAZYCB010000078.1:0-3984 GCA_964645735.1 uncultured bacterium
AGAAATGGAATGCCAGCATGCACCCGAGGATGCTGAACGACGTCGCCTTGGTCAGAAGGCTCAGAACGAAAATGGCGAGAGATCCCACGAACCACACGGAGAGCATCCGCCCGCCTTTCTCGAGCTCGTTCTTGAAATAGAGGAAAAGGGCGACAAGGGTGAGAAGCGTAATCACGAGGTCGCTGATCCCCGAAACGACCATGACGGCCTTTCCGTAGTTGCCCACGGCGCACGCGAACAGGAACGAGGAAAGCAGGGCGATCGTCCGGTCTCTCAGGAGCGTAACCACAAGAAAATAAACGAGAAAAGCGTTCAGCGAGTGGATGACGATGTTGAACAGATAGTACTTGTGGGCGTCGAGACCGAAGAAGAGGTACTCGACGAAGAACACGATCTTGACCAGGGGCTGGAACGGCTGATAGGGCGCGGACGTGAAGACGTCCTTCCACGACTGCTGCATGTTCATCGACTGGCTGAGGTAGAGGAAATCGGCGGAGTGCCAAAACGTGTTGTTCCGGACGAGCGAAAAGAAGACGAGGCTCGTGACGAGGAGCACCCCGAAGAGAAGGGCGTTGTTTCGCGCGTTGTGGAGCCTGCGATCGTTTCTCTCGCTAGTCATACCAACCCCCGAACAGCGAGGACACACAATGGATGGATAGAGGAACCGTCCCCGGAGTGTCCAGGAAAAAGAGCGTCTCCGCAGGATTCCGGGGCGCGGCCCGCCGCCGGATCCTCCGCCTCCCACCGCCAGGGGCACAATTATTGCACAGATTTAATAATTCTTGCACGGTTTTTGGGATGGGTGGTATAAGGGGCGCGGCAGTCACCCGGCAGGTGAGGGGGACCGTATGTAGCGGCAAAATCGCCGCTTGCTCACGCAGGAGCGAAGACGCATCGTCTGTGTCGCCAGCTCGAGAAAGGTGTTGTCACGGTGAAAAGGATTCGCATCGGCGCTTCGGATCATCTCGCCATTCGGCCGCTCCTCATGGGGCTCGCCGAAAACGCCCCGAAAGGTGTCGAATTCGTCCGCGAAGAACCGGGTCCGCTCACTCTCGCGCTGGAGCGGGGAGAGGTCGACGCCGCGCTGATCCCGAGCATCGAGTACCTCCGGGGTGTGGGAGAGTTCGCGCTCCGCGGTCCAGCCCTCGTGGCCCGCGAACGGACGATGGGGCTCGTGCTTGTCTCGGAGAAATCGTTTCCGGAAATCAAACGCGTCGCGGTCGAGGAATTCAGCGGAACGCCTCTCGTGGCGCTTCGCGTGGTTCTCGACAAACTGCACGGCATCCTTCCCGATCTGTGCATTCTCAAGCGAAGACCCCTCGGCGAGAGCAATTGGCGCGAGGAATTCGATGCCGTGCTCCTCACGGACGACGACGCGCTGAGCTACACATGCGGTGAGACGCGCGCCGCCGAGAGCTGTCACGACGTCGGCGAGATGTGGCAGTCGCTGTTCTCGAGTCCGCTCGTGATCTCCGTGTGGGCATACAACGACCCGCAGTTGGGGAAGGCCATCGAATCGACCCTCGTCTCTTCCAGGGACCGGGGCGTGAAAAGCATACCGGCGCTCTCGAGAGCCCTCGCTCGCTCTTCGCCGTACGGCGAAGCGTTTCTCCGGGAGTACTTCTCTTCCGCCTGGGGTTACGATCTCGGCTCGAACGAGGAAGACGGGCTTCAGATGCTCGAGGACGTCGCGTGCGAGTACGAGCTGCTTCAGACCCGCCGTCTGGCGAAGGTCTTGACGACCTAGCCGCCTGCCTCGAGCCGGCGTTTCTCTTCGCCGGCAATCCGGTCAGCCTGGCGCGTTGGTTCCGGGACGCGGAATCGTGGGGCGCACGCGAGCGCGATGCGCCGCGACGAGGCGTGATCCACGAGGTGTCCCGGAGAGATAAAGAGCGGTTTCACGCCGTCTTGAGTTCTCACGACGCTCCCTACCCGTTTCCCTTCGTACCAGAGCCACGCAAAATCTCCACGGAGCGGACCCAGGCGATCGTACTCGCCGACGAGACGGCTTTTCGCACAACCGATCGTCGGTTTCTGCATCAGATGTCCCAGATGGCTTGCAAGGCCGAATCGCCGCGGGTGCGCGATCCCCTGGCCGTCGCAGAGCAGAACGTCGAAAGAAGACTTCAGCTTGCCGAGGCACTCGGCGAGAACGGGGATCTCGCGGAACGAGAGAAGGCCAGGGATATAGGGAAAAGCGAGTTCGGCGCGGGCGACACTCTCCTCGACGAGTTCGAGGGAGGGGAAATCGAAGACCGCAACGGCGCCGACGGCTCGTCCCGTCCTCCTGCTCACGGCGATATCCGCGCCGGCGACGCGGCGCACGGATCGGAGCGGCAGACGCTCGAGGCGGATTTCGCCGGCAAGCGCCTTCTGCAGCGCGACGGCGTCTCTATAGTCCAGATCCCAGCTGTGGCACGGATGGAGTTTCACGGGAATCACCGATCGTGTTGTCAAACCGATCGCGATCGGTCTATCATAGATCGTTCGTGGCGTCCAATATTAATCGAATTCGACCCGCGAGAAGCCGGAGGTGTCACACGATGGGCGACCTCGTACACGAATTCAACGAATTCCGCTCGGAGATGAACAAGAGGATTCTCTCGGAGGACAACCTCGTCATCAAACGGTTTTTCAATCTCGATACGAATGTGTACAAAGACGGCGCGCTCTCCGCGAAGGTCAAGGACATGCTCGGTCTGGCCGCATCCCTCGTCCTCAGGTGCGACGATTGCGTCCGGTACCACATCCAGTCGTGCAGGGAGAAGGGTGTCAAGAGGGACGAGTTCTTCGAGATCTTCAGCGTCGCTCTCGTCGTCGGCGGGTCCATCGTCGTTCCGCACCTCCGCCGTGCGGTGGCGTTTCTCGACGAGCTGGAAGGATAGATCCATCGCGCATACGTCCATGTATAGGGTCTCCCGAATAGTTTTTCTCGCAATCGCCCTCGGTTTCTTCGGCGCGCAGGCCGGGTATGCCGGCGAACGCCCCAGGGTGGGTCTCGCGCTGAGCGGCGGCGGAGCGAAGGGCCTGGCCCACATCGGCGTGCTCAAGGTGTTGGAAGAAGTCGGTATGCCCATCGACTGCATCGCCGGGACGAGCATGGGGAGCATTGTCGGCGGACTGTACGCCGCCGGGTACACGGCCACCGAGCTGGATTCACTGATCCTTCAGGTCGACTGGACCGAACTTTTCTCCGACCGCGAGGGCCGACGCGTTCTTCCCATGGAGCAGAAGACATGGGATTCGCGGTACGTCACGTCTGTTCCGATGGACGGCCTCAGGCCGCGAATGCCCTCCGGACTGATCGAAGGCGGGAACGTCATGAAACTCTTCGCTCAACTGACGCTCCCTTACCAGCACACGAGCGACTTCACGGAGTTCCCCATCCCCTTCGCCTGCGTGGCTACCGACATCCTCACCGGTGAGGCCGTCGTTCTCGACCGCGGATTCCTCGCGGAAGCGATGCGCGCGAGCATGGCGATTCCCACGGTGTTCACCCCGAGTCGAATCGACGGCCGCCTGCTCGTCGACGGGGGAATGGCGCGGAATCTGCCCGCGGAGGATGCGCGCCGCCTCGGGGCGGACATCGTCATCGGAGTCGAGGTCGGGCGCGCGACGTACACGGAGAAGGATCTCGACTCGATCATTGCGCTCTTGAACCAGACGGTAAATCTGATGCTCGACGCGCCGCTCCACGAGCAGCGCGGTCTCTGTGACGTTGTCATCGCTCTCGACATGAAGGACGTCCAGGTATCCGATTTTCGCAACGCCGCGCGGATCATCAATCGGGGCGAGAAAGCGGCGCGCGCGATGCTGCCGCGTTTGCAGGCGCTCGCCGATTCGCTGAACGCCTTGTCCCCCGCCGGTGCGCCCCGGCAAACGGCTCCGATGGATTCGGTGTATCTCGTGGATCTCTCCATCGAAGGGCTCTACAGCGTGCCCCGAAGCGTGATCGAAAAGGATATCAAAGTCCGCATCCCGCAG
>CAZYCB010000079.1:0-3682 GCA_964645735.1 uncultured bacterium
GCGTCGAAGAAGGCTGCTTCCCGCGACATCGACCTCGAAGACATCAAGCTGCTCGAATTGCCCGAGAAATCGGACGACAACCACTGAGTTTCAGTGAGGGTGTGGTCGCCGATGTCCTTTATCAGAAAGATCAGGAAGGTCTTCAAGAGCAAGCCGACGCTCGAGGGCGCGGGCGTGCATCTCAAGCGCGCCTTCGGCTGGCACCACGTGCCCGAGCTCGACCCGTTTCTCCTTCTCGACGATTTTCACTCGGCGAGGCCCGAGGATTATCTCGCGGGCTTCCCGTGGCATCCCCACCGCGGCATCGAGACGATCACCTACGTGATCGAGGGCACGGTCGAGCACGGCGATAGCCTCGGGAACGCGGGCGTGATTTCATCGGGGGACGTCCAGTGGATGACGGCCGGGAGCGGCATCGTCCATCAGGAGATGCCGAAGGGGCGCGAGGACGGCCGCCTGTGGGGATTCCAGCTCTGGGCCAATCTGCCCGCCGAGAACAAGATGATGGAGCCGCGGTACCGGGGCATCGAGGCCCGCGACATTCCGGAAGTGCGGCTCGCCGGAGGCGCGGGGCCGACCGGCGCGGGCGCGGGGCCGCATGCGGCCGGCGGCGGCACGGTCAAAATAATCTGCGGCGAGGTCGAGGGCGTGCGCGGGCCGGTGCGCGACGTCGTCACGGATCCCGAGTACCTCGACGTCACGCTCCCGCCGGGCGCGAGCTTCGCGCGCCGCGCGCATCGCGGCTACACCGCATTCGCCTACGTGATCGAAGGGGCGGGAACATTCCAACCGAATGGCGACCCGCACGACCGCGAGAGCCTCGTCATCTTCGACGACGGGGACGAGCTCGCCGTGACGGCGGGGGACGCGGGCGTGCGGTTCCTCCTCGTCTCGGGCAAACCGATCGGGGAGCCGATCGCCTGGTGGGGCCCCATCGTGATGAACACGCAGGAGGAGCTGCAGCTCGCCTTCGACGAGTACGACCAGGGCACGTTCCTCAAACACGGGAAGAAGTAACGGCCGATGGGTTTTACGTATTGATAATGATTATGTTTTGTGGCGGTTGATTTGCGCTTCGCCGATTATTGAATTAGGAGGGTAATCCAATACGAGCGGCCGTCTAAGAACAATACATAGGACTTTCGGAATTTTATCAAAGGGGGAGGCTATGAAACATTTTCTTCTCGTAGCGGCCTTGCTTTGCGTGCTCGCGCCGGCCGGTTTTGCGCAGGCGCCGATCGGCGAGATCGGCCTCTACGCCGACGCGAACCACGAGAGCTCCTGCGTCTCGGGCACCGGCTTCTACCCGGTGGAGATGTACGTCTGGGCCAGGCCGACGCCGCCGAATGGATTGCAGGCGCTTGAGTTCGCGATCCGTTACCCGGGTAACGTGGCTCCGGGCGTGATCGCCTGGAACGACAACGTGAGCATCTACGTGGGCAATCCGCAGGACGGCATTTCGATAGCATATTATGATTGCGAATCCGATTGGCACTGGGCGATGCATCAGACCGTCTATGTGATGAACCAGGATCCGACCTGGGCGGTCCTCGTCCACGATCAGTACAATACACAAATCGTGGCCTGCAGTTGCGACCCCAGCTGGCTGATTGGCCCTCTCCAGAAGCTCACGAACCTGTGCTTCAACTTTTGTACGACGAATTTCGACACGCCGTTCATCATGAGCGTCGCGAAGATCGACGCACAGAACCTGAACGTCGTGTTCAGCGAAAAGGTGACTCCGGAATCGGCAGGCGCCATCGCCAACTATACGCTTTTCGACAAATCCACCGAATCGGCGACCGTGTCGATCCTCTCGGTAGCGTATCAACCGGACAGTGCATCGGTGCATCTCGCTCTCGGCGATCCGATTCTGACGGGGAGGCCGTACCTTCTCGAGGCACGGGACATCGTCGATCTGCAGGGTTCGGTCGGCACGTCGACGAAGAGTTTCGGCGATTTGCCCAACCTCGCCTTCACGACGCAAATCTCCGCTACCCCTCTCAAGAATCCGTGCGGCAGCCTCGATGTCACGTTTCAGATTCAGAACACGGGCGTCGGGCACGCGGGGCCGTTCGATATGGACGTCGATTGGACCGCCGACATATGGGAATTTACGCACGACGCCGCGCTCGGGCATTATGATTTCGCCGGTCTCGCCCCGGGGGCGACCCTCTCCCTGCATTACACGTATGCGTGGCCCGACACTTCGGAGATCGTGAATGCGGTGCTGGTGACACTCGACCCTCTCGGGCTCATGCCGGAATCGAATGAAACGGATAATTACGACGACTCAAACTGGCCGGAGGATTACTCCGCCAATCATTTGAAGGTCACGGACGTCCCCGGGGACCAGGGCAAGCTTGTGCGCTTCGAGTTCGAAACCGTCGCCTATTCTTACGATGACGTCGGATATAATCCGTTCCTTCAATATGACATCTATCGAAGCGACCCGGGCGGCTGGACGCTTCTCGCTACCATTCCCGATGACGGAAGTCACAGATATCACATCGATCTCGCCACGCTCGCGGACTCCACCGAGGACCAGGGATTGCAGTGGTCCGTTTTCAAGGTCCGCACAAAGGCGAAGCGCGTCCTGCTGGGCGGTCCGATCCAGTATTTCGAATCGTGCCCCGACTCCGGCTACTCCGTGGACAACCTGCCGCCGGCGGCGCCGGAGGGACTCTGGGCGTCGATGTTCGACGGCGGGGTCACGCTGCGGTGGAACGCGAACCCCGAGCCCGACGTCGCGAAGTACGTGCTCTACCGCAGCATCGTTCCGAATTTCACGCCGGCCTCCGAGAATCGTATCGGGATCGTTACGAGCGAGCTCGAGTATTTCGACGGGGACTGGTTTCCGGGGAGCAACTACTGGTATAAGGTCCGGGCCAAAGACTGCGCCGGAAACGAGGGCCCCTGGGCCTCGACGCTTCCCGATCAGTACGTGGCGACGCTGCTGAAGAGCTTCACGGCGGTTCTCAAAGAGGCCGCGATCGAGCTCACGTGGACTCTCGCGGTCTTCGACGGGAACGGCCGGTTCGCCATCTCCCGCGCGGACGGAGAAGGCGCCGACTTCAGCGAGATTCCCGCGGCGGATATATCGCGCACCGGCCTCGACTTCACGTTCGTCGACGAAGGTGTCGCGGGAGGAGAGAGCTATCGCTACCGGGTCGCCTTTGTCGCGGCCGGCAAGACGCAGGTGCTCTTCGAGACCGGGACGATCGAGGCGCCGGAGCTTCCGCTCACGCTGTATCAGAACTTCCCGAATCCGTTCAACCCGTCGACGACGATCCGGTACTACCTGCCCGTCGCCGGCCGCGTCCGGCTCGACATATTCGACGCTTCGGGGAAGCTCGTCGTCACGCTCGCCGACAAGCAGACGGAGAAAGGCGCGCACGTGGCCGAGTGGAAGGGCAAGAACGCGAGCGGAGCGCAGGTGAGATCGGGCGTCTATTTCTACCGCCTCGTGACGCGCGAAAAGACGCTCACGCACAAGATGGTGCTGCTGCGGTAAACGCGCCCCGCGCGGCCGCGCTAGATGCGGAAGAGATACTGCAGCTTCATGAAGAACTGGCGCTCGGTGAGGTCCCATCCATCGCGCCCGTCTTCCGCCATGTCGTAGACGCGGTAGTCGTGCGTCGAGCCGATGTAGAACATCGTGAGCGAGTTGATCCGGTAGGTG
>CAZYCB010000080.1:0-2400 GCA_964645735.1 uncultured bacterium
CTCCTTGAACGTTCGCAGCCTTTGTCCAGGGAGCTTGACTGAAACGGTGACCGGCATCCCCTGACGGAGACCGCCGTCCGGATCATCGACAACGATTCTCAGGCGATAAACCAGTGCGGTTCGGAGTTCGCTCGTTTCGACCGTCTTGGGCGTGAACTCGGCGGTCGGTGAAACGAATCCGATCTGTCCAGTGTATTCACGTCCCGAGGGCGCATCCGTCGTAACGGCCACCTTCATACCCGGCTGGATGAATCCCAAATCCGGCTCGCTGACATAGGTACGCACCCAGACTGGTGAGGTGAGGGTCATACTCAGCACGGTTTCGCCTGGGCTTACGATCGCACCTTTTTCACGAACTCGCGTGAGTACCACCCCATCGCTGGGTGCGAGGAGGCGGCTGTCGTCATGGGCGTGCTTGGCGGTGTCCAACTGTGCTTCCGCAGCCTCAAGTTGTGCTCTTGCGGCTGCAGTGTCTTCGGCTCGCGATCCTGCCTCAAACAGCTTCCGGGATGCCGTTGCCGACCGAAGTCTGGCTTTGGCCTCTAGCGCGGCCGCCTGGCAGTGTTCAGCATCCTGAGCCGATATCGCGCGTGAAGGCAGGAGCCTATTCGCCCTCAAGAGATCATCTTCAGCCTTCCTAAGCGTCGCCTGCCGCTCGGACTCCAGGGCCTGAGCCTGTTCGATCTCCTCCGGACGCGAACCATTTTCCAGCCGCTTGAGGTTTGCCGCGAACTGGTCCCGCTGGGCCTTGGCACGCTGGAGATCATCCTGAAAGTACCGCTGGTCAAGAGTGGCAACAACCTGTCCTGCCTCGACTTTGTCTCCCTCGTCCACGAGCAAAGTGGCGATACGCCCACCAACCTTGAACGATAGATTGACTTGGCGTACATCGATATTTCCTTGGAGAGTCAGATCGCGAGGAGCCTCAGTCGTCGTTTGTCCCCACCGCCAACCGAGGAATCCGATGACCGCGCTCAGCACTGCAAGTGGAATGAGAACTCGCGGCCACCATCGACGATGGATTGCGTACCGCGGTTCGATGTGTTCTTGGGACGGGGCTTTCCCGCTGTCGACAGGTTCACGGCTTCCTATGCCGTGTTCGGCCTTGGGCTCGGCAACGATCGTGTTCATACCTTGTTGTCCGAGTTCCAGTACCTTTAGTAGACTACGTTCTACCTATATGGCAGGGGGAGGAAACTAAACCGTTCAGTTTCTGCCATTGATTCTAGTCGAATCCTGGCGTAGAATCAATACTGAACGGTTCAGTTCACACCGATATTGGGACACGGAAGTGACACGCCCCCAGACCATCGACAGCCCTAAAGCTCAGCAGATTCTTCGCGGGGCGAAAACCGCCTTCCTGGAACTCGGCTACGAGGGCACCAGCGTCGACGAGATAGCTCGGCGGGCAAAGGTCTCCAAGGCCACGCTGTACAGTCACTTTGAGGACAAGAAGGCGGTCTTCAAGGCGTTCGTCAACACCGAGTGCCAAGAGCAGCTCTTGCGGATGCTCACAATCGACTCTTCCGACGAGACCCTCGCCGAATCGCTACAACAGATTGCGCGCAACTACGTGGAGTGCTTGGTCTCTCCGCTCGCCCTAGATTTCTTCCGCCTGGTCGTGGCCGAATGTCAGCGCTTTCCGGACATTGGGCACGAGTTTTTTGACTCGGGGCCAGTGATTGCCATCCACCGTCTCACCCAAATCCTGACGGCGGCCGACGCACGCGGGGACCTGCGCGTCGAGGACCCCGAACTTGCAGCCCACCAGTTTACGTCGCTCTGCAAGGCAGAACTGTTCTACAAGAGATTGCTGCGGGTGAAATCAGTCGCATCGCCATCCGAGATTGACCAGGCCGCGAAGGAAGCCGTCGCAGCATTCCTCAAAGCCTACGGTCGATGACAAACCCCTAGCAAGTCTGAACGGGTTTGAAGCACTACGATCATTCCGGCGGCACGGGTGCGTTAGTCGATGGTCATTGACGACCTTGTTGAGGATGACCAGGACCGAATTTGAAAGCGGTGCCATCGCTGGCGCAAGTCGTTCCCGAGTCATATCCCGTCGTGACCCTAGGCCGGTAAGTCCCAGACGGCCGTCTCAGAATCAAAGTCCCGAGAAGCCGTGAAAATGGGACCTTAATGAGAGACACTCTGAGGCGAGCGTCTCCTCGGTGAGACAGGCGGCCTATCTCCGCTGCGAAGCTACCTCTTGCGTGCGTCGGCGCGACACACCGACGCTACAGACGCGCCTCAAGCCAAGCCGACACCACCGAGCCCAGAGTCTTTCCCACCAAGGGAGTATCGCTGCGACAGGTGAATGGTCTACACTGCCAGTCTCGAAATACGTTGGCCTTCTGCAACCGCCGATCGCACGCCACCACTCCGAGACTGCCATCTCGG
>CAZYCB010000081.1:0-9081 GCA_964645735.1 uncultured bacterium
CGCTTCCTCCGGAGTTGCAATCACCGCGATATCCACAGGATTCGCGCCAAGCGCGGCCTTCGCATCGGTCATCGAGAGAATGTCTACGTCGCGCCACTTTTCCCCGACCCGCTTGGGGTCCGTGTCGAAAACATGCGAGAAAAAGAAACCGTCTTCCCGGAAACCCTGGTAGAAAAACAGGGCGCGGCCGAGACTCCCCGCGCCGAAAAGCGCCATCATCCACTGTCGGTTCAATCCAAGAATCCCCACGATCGCCGTTTTGAGATCCGAGACGGGGTACCCCAACCCGCGTGTGCCGAAGCTCCCGAAGTACGAGAGGTCCTTGCGCACTTGAGCGGATGTCACGGCACACAGATCGGCCAGGCCGGCGGACGAGACGGTGCCGACCCCACGCCTCTCGAGACCGAGAAGAATGCGGTAGTACGTGGACATCCGCCTCACGGTGAACTCGGATACGCGCTCGGCGAGAGCGCTATCCGTCTCCACCGCAATTTCCGGATTCTCCGCAGGAGCGGCGTTTTCTCCCGTGCGGCTTGTGTCATCGATTGGATCTTTCACGCCTTTTCCCCTCTTTCGCACGAGTGACAGCGGATCACTCGTCCTCTTCACTCACGAGGTGGGCAACGTCCATCACCATGTCGCCCTCATCCAGAGCGATGAGCTTGACCCCCTGAGTGGCGCGGCCGATGATCGACAGCTGCGATATCGGACAACGGATCACAACGCCTTTTCGCGTGATGATCATGATGTCGTCCTTTTCGCGAACTTCCTTGATCGCCACGACCTTGCCGTTTCTCTCGGTCGTCCGGATGTTGATCACGCCTTTTCCGCCGCGGTGCTTCGTGGCGTAGTCATCGAGCGCCGACCGCTTGCCGAACCCGTTCTCCGTCACCGTGAGAAGCGTCGCACCCTTGTCCACGACGGCCATTCCCACCACTTCGTCGCCCACGTCGAGACGGACGCCTCGCACACCGCCGGCGGTCCGGCCCATGCACCGGACATCCGACTCGTGAAAACGAATCGCCCTGCCGTCCCGCTTGGCGAGGATGACGTCCTGATCGCCGCTGGTGGTCGCCGCGGCGATGAGCTCGTCGTCTTCCCTCAGGTTCATCGCCCAGATGCCGCCGCGGCGCGGCCGGCTGTACTGGCTGAGCTGGGTCTTCTTGATGACGCCCTTCTTCGTGGCGGTCATGAGGTATCTGGTTTCGTCGAAACTCGTTACCGGCACGCGGCCCGTGATCCGCTCGCCGTTGGCAAGCCCGAGGAGATTGACGATCGCTTTGCCGCGCGCCTGCCTCCCAGCGACCGGGATCTGGTGAACCTTGAGCCAGTGACACCGTCCCTTGTCCGTGAAGCAGAGGATGTAGCTGTGTGTGGAGGCGATAAAGAGATGTTCGACGAAGTCCTCATCTCTCACCTTGATCCCCGTCGCCCCTCTGCCGCCGCGGCGCTGCGCACGGTAGGAGTCGAGCGCGAGCCGCTTGATGTAGCCGATATGGCTGATCGTGATCACCATGTCTTCTTCGGCGATGAGGTCCTCATCCTCGAAGTCCGCCGCGCCCTGATCGACGATCTCCGTGCGGCGGTCGTCTCCGAACCTAGCCTTGAGGTCGAGAAGCTCGCTTTTGATGATGCCGAGGACGAGCTTGCGGTCGGCGAGGATCGCCTTGTACTCCGCGATCTTCTTGAGAAGCTCCTGATACTCATCTTCGATCTTGCGGCGCTCGAGGCCCGTGAGGCGCTGGAGCCTCATGTCGAGGATCGCCTGGGCCTGCAGATCGGAAAGACCGAAGTGCTCCATCAACCCCTGCTTGGCGATTTCGGGGGTCTCCGAGGCCCTGATCAACGCAACGATCGCGTCGATGTGATCGAGCGCGATGCGGAAGCCCTCGAGAATGTGGGCGCGTTCCTCGGCTTTTCGCAGGTCGAACCGCGTCCGCCGCACGATCACGTCTTCGCGGTGCTCGAGGAAGCAGTGGATCAGTTCCTTGAGCGCCAGGATCTGCGGGCGATTATTGACGAGCGCGAGCATGATGATGCCGAACGTCACCTGCATCGGCGTGTGCTTGAACAACTGGTTCTCGACGACGCGCGAGTCTGCATCGCGTTTCAAAATGATCACGATCCGCATCCCGTCGCGGTCCGATTCGTCCCTTATGTCGGCGATCCCGTCGATCGTCCCGCCCTTAACGAGATCGGCGATGCGCTCGATCAAGGCTGCCTTGTTGACCTGGTACGGGATCTCCGTGACGATGATCGCCTCGCGATCGTTCTTGAGCGTTTCGAGCGCCGTCCTCGCGCGAATGATGATCCGTCCCTTGCCCGTGCGGTACGCCTCCTCGATGCCGAGCCTCCCGAGAACGATGCCCCGCGTGGGGAAATCGGGACCGTGAACGTACCGGAAGAGCTCCGACTCGGGGAGATCCGGATTGTCGACGACGGCGACGCACCCATCGACGATTTCGCGAAGGTTGTGCGGCGGGACGTTCGTCGCCATACCGACGGCGATCCCCGAAGACCCGTTCACCAGGAGGTTCGGCGCCTTGGACGGCAGCACGAGGGGCATCATACGCGAGCCGTCGTAGTTGGGCCCGAACTCCACCGTCTCTTTCTCGAGGTCGGCGAGCATCTCTTCGGCGAATGCCGTCATGCGAACTTCGGTGTACCGCTCCGCGGCCGGCGGATCTCCGTCCACCGAGCCGAAGTTCCCTTGACCGTCCACGAGGGGATAACGGAGCGAGAAGTCCTGGGCCATGCGGACCATCGTCTCGTAGATCGCCGCAGTGCCGTGCGGGTGGTAGTTGCCGTTGACATCGCCGGTTATCTTGGCCGATTTGCGGTAAGGGCGCGTGTGGGCGAGATTCAGATCGTTCATTGCGGTGAGCACGCGGCGGTGCACCGGTTTCAACCCATCGCGAACATCCGGAAGCGCCCGCGAGATGATGACGCTCATCGAGTAATCGAGGTACGAGGTCTTCATCTCGTCCTCGATGGCCACGGGGACGATTCTTTCACGGTCAACGGCCATTGTTCTCCTTTTCGCTCCTTTGTCGGGGGCGTTACACGTCGAGGTTCTTCACGTTCAGCGCGTTTTCCTGTATGAACGCCCGTCTTGGCTCGACCTCGTCGCCCATGAGTATGTTGAACATTCGGTCGGCCTCGATGGCGTCCTCGACCTTCACTTGAAGGACCGTTCGCGTCTCGGGGTCCATCGTCGTTTCCCAGAGCTGTTCGGGGTTCATTTCGCCGAGACCCTTGTAGCGCTGGATGTAAACGCCCTCCCCGCCCAGATCTTTCAGGATGCGGTCTTTGTCCTCATCGTTGTACGCGTAGATCTCCCTCTTGCCCTTCTTGAGACGGTAGAGGGGCGGCTGGGCGATGTAAATAAATCCGGATTTGATGAGCTCCGCCATGTACCGGTAGAAGAGGGTGAGGAGGAGCGTCCGGATATGCGCCCCGTCGACGTCGGCGTCGGTCATGATGATGATCTTCTTGTAGCGGATCTTCGACGCGTCGTAGTCCTCGCCCCGGACTCCCGTCCCGATGGCGGTGATGATGATCCTGATTTCTTCGCTGGATAGAATCTTGTCGAGCCTCGCCTTTTCCACGTTCAGAATCTTGCCCCGGAGCGGCAGTATCGCCTGAAACTCGCGGTTCCTCGCCTGCTTCGCCGACCCGCCGGCCGAATCGCCCTCCACGAGGTAGAGCTCGCACAAATCGGGGTCGGAGTTCGAGCAGTCCGCGAGCTTGCCCGGAAGCGCCGTGGATTCCAGGGCGGTTTTTCGTCTGGCGAGGTCGCGCGCCTTCCGCGCCGCCTCGCGCGCCCTGAACGACGCGAAGCACTTCTCCACGGTTTGCTTAGCGATGGCAGGGTTCT
Organism: uncultured bacterium; assembly: GCA_964645735.1. Lineage (GTDB taxonomy): Bacteria > Krumholzibacteriota > Krumholzibacteriia > WVZY01 > WVZY01 > CAZYCB01. The sequence continues at coordinate 3,878 of CAZYCB010000081.1, forward strand.
CCTCGAGGAACTCCTTCAAACCGTCGCTCACGACCGCGTCCACGATCCCTTTGACTTCGCTGTTGCCGAGCTTCGTCTTGGTCTGCCCCTCGAACTGGGGGTCGGTGAGCTTGACGCTCACCACAGCGGTGAGCCCCTCGCGAACGTCGTCGCCGGAGAGGGTGAACTTCTCCTTCTTGAAGAGTCCCGCGGTCTGCGCGTAGTTGTTGAACGTCCGTGTGAGCGCCGATCTGAAACCCGTGAGGTGCGTGCCGCCCTCGATCGTGTTGATGTTGTTGGCGAACGCGAAGACGTTCTCGGTATAGCCGTCGGTGTACTGGATGGCTGCCTCGACGTCCACGCCGTCCTTTTCCGAGTGGACGTATATCGGGTCCGGGTTGATGTTCTTTCTGTTCTCGTCGAGATACTTGACGAACGAGAGGATCCCGCCCTCGTACTGAAAAACGTGTTTCTTCGCCTTCGGCGAGTGTTGGTCGTCGAGAGTGATGCGCAGCCCCCGGTTGAGGAACGCCAGCTCTCTGAGACGCTGTGTCAGCGTCTCGAAGCTGTACTTGATTTCGCCGAATATGGAGACGTCGGGACGGAACGTAACCTTGGTTCCGACCCCTTCGGCGGTACCGCGGTCCTGGAGGTCGCACGAGGGCACGCCGCGTTCGTACCGCTGGTAGTAACACCGGCCGTCCCTGTAGATCTCCACCTCGAGATACTCCGAAAGGGCGTTAACGACCGACACGCCCACGCCGTGCAAGCCCCCGGAGAACTTGTACGTCTGGTCGTCGAACTTGCCGCCCGCATGGAGCGTGGTCATCACGACTTCCACGGCCGGCCGGTGCTGTGTCGGGTGGATGTCCACGGGAATGCCGCGCCCGTTGTCCGTGACGCTCACGCTCCCGTCCGTGCGGATGACGACGTCGATCGCGGTGCAAAAGCCGACCATGGCCTCGTCGATGCTGTTATCGACGACCTCGTAGATCAGGTGGTGCAGGCCGTGGATATCGGTGCTCCCGATGTACATGGCCGGCCGTTTGCGAACGGCGTCGAGACCCTTGAGAACGGTGATCTTTTGAGCGGTGTATTCTTCAGTCATGCCTTGCCCTTCGATATGATGATGCACTGCAGGACGGCGCCCCGTGACGGCGCTTTGCTACTTTCCCGATCCGAAACGGATGCGAACCACCTCGATGTCCGGCGCCTTCTCTTTGAGTTTTCGCAGAATCTCTTTCTCCATGAAATGAAGCTCTTGCATCCACGTGCTGTGATCGACGCGCACGTGAAGCACGCCGCGCTCGATCTTGAATGGTCGAGTTCGCGCCGCCACTTCCTCCCCGACAACGTCCGGCCAGATCGCGAGGATCTCCTGCTCTTTGAGTCTCTGGTCAAGTCCGATGGATTTGAGTACGGTGGGAAGGATGTCACCGACTCGCGCGAATCTCTTATGGCTCATGTATGGAAAGAATACCGTTTTCCGCAACCCTTTGAAATGTTTTTTTTGCTATTTTCCAAGAATTCTGACGTTGCAACCTGTTGTCGCAAAATACTTTACGCGCTAGCGCCTCCGCGGGGCGACGCCCTCCAGGCGGGCGGATCGCCTCTCCGGACGAACGAGGCAAGTCTCTACAAAATCGGGTGTTAGCCCGTCGGATCGCGGGGCCCCGTTGACACGTCGTGAATGGGAGTCGTAGAGTAGGGTCGGGTACGCGGCCGACGCGAAGCAAATTCATATGTCACAAGGCGCAACACCATTGCGAGGAGAAGCCCGTCCCGAGGGACCGCCGTCCGTCCTAGCGCGGCTCGCGGGACCTGCGGGGCTCATGGGACTCACGTTCGCCGCCGCCCTGGTGGTTCGTCTCGTCTATCTCGCCGTCTTCCGCGGATCCCCCCATTTCACGGTTCCCATCGTCGACGCTCAGTGGCACGACCTGTGGGCCTGGGGCTGGGCGCAGGGATCGTGGTCGATGGACGGCCGCGCGTTTTTTCGCGCCCCCTTGTATCCATTCTGGCTGTCGATCATCTATCGCGTCTTCGGCCACGATTTGGTCGCCGCGCGCGTGGTTCAGGCGGTCATCGGCGCGAGTGCCGCATCCGCGCTCGCCGGGTGCGGGTGGCGGCTAGGCGGCAAGCGGATGAGCGTCTGGGCCGGAGTGATGGCGTCGCTCTACGGCCCGTTCATTTTTTTCGACGGCGAACTGCTCATCTCGAACCTGCTCGTCGCGCTCATCTCGTGGTCGGCGTATTTTCTCCTCGCGCCGTCTTCGCGTCGCGCGCACATTATCGCCTTTTTTCTGCTGGGCCTTGCCGTCATCGCCCGTCCCAACGCGCTCGTGCTGCTTCCCGTCTTCGTGTGGTTCGCGTGGTCCCGGGGTCTTCGGGAAAAACTCTACCGTGTGCGCGTCGTGGCGTTGCTCGCGGCTATCGCTTTGCTCCCCGCGGCGGTCGTCACAGGCATCAATGCGAAAGCGGAGCGGACGTTCGTCTTCATCGCGAGCCAGGGGGGCTTGAACTTCTACGGCGGCAACAACGCCCACGCCACGGGAAGAACCGTCGTTGTCGATGACCTCGCCAACGCCCAGGGCTCGTGGGCGGAATGGGTCCCGGCCTCGTACAGGGTCGCGGAGGAAGCGGCTGGCCGCCATCTCACATCGAGGGAGGTGGACCGCTTCTGGTCGAAGAAGGGGTGGGATTGGATCCGCTCTTCGCCCGGCCAGGCGCTCGCGTTGACCGTGAAGAAGGCGTGCTTCCTCGCAAACAGCTACGAGCTCCCCAACGAACGCGACCTTTACTTCAAACGACCGTTCCCGCTGAACGTGCTCTTGTGGAATCTGGGGTGGTTTTCTTTTCCGTGGGGGATCGTTTTTCCGCTCGCCGCCCTCGGGGCCGCGGTCTGGTTCTCGCGCGCGGAGAGACGCCGCCACGCCGCGCTTCTCGCGGGATGGGTCGTTCTCTACGGCGCGTCTCTCGTCCCATTCTTCATCTGCTCCCGGTTTCGGACGGCGATGGTTCCCCCGATGATCCTGCTTGCCGCCGTGGCGCTCTCCGCCGGACGAAAGGTTTTCCTCCGTCCGGCGCCCGTCATTGCGTTCGTCACCGCGTTTCTCGTGGCGAATAACCCTCTTTTCAACGTGCGCGTCGGCGATCCCACCCAGGCGACAGCGCGGTGGGGCGTGACCCTCATCGCGGCGGGCCGTCTCGACGAGGGGTGCGAGACGCTCCGCACATTGATCGACAGCGTGAAAGACACGCCTCACCCGCCATCTTACATGGGCGAGATGGCGTATCACCTCGGTGACGCCTACGCGCGGCAGGGAAAGAACGAGGATGCCTTGCGCTACTTCCGCGAGAGCATGAGGCTCGGCTGCGGCAGCTTCCGATTCCTGTCGAACATGGGGTCGGTCCTTTTTGAGAAGGGGTACTACGCAGACGCGGTGGCGGCATACGAGAAGGCTCTGGACCTTCGTCCGAAGTCGGGCGCGGTGTGGGCCGGCCTCGGCTGGGCGCTCGAGAAGAGCGGCGAGACGGATCAGGCCCTCGCCGCGTACTACCGCGCGGTGGAAGTCGGACCGGATAACCCAGAGGGATACAACAGGTTAGGCTTGATGTACCAAAACCGCTCGGAGGCGGATTCCGCGATCGCCGTGTGGCGCCGCGGAGCTTTCCGCGTGCCCGCCGCGCAGGGGCTTCACTACAATCTCGCCCTCGCTTACGCGCAGCGCGGGGAATACGAAACAGCCCTCAAAGAAATTGAGACCGTCCTCGAACTCACCCCGGATGATGCCGACGCGAAGTCGCTTCGCGAGGAGCTCAGGAAAGACATCGGCGAGCGTTAGGGGGTTTTTTCGCGGAGGTGCGAGCGGGGTCATTCGGGGCCCTGTGCTCGGCTGCCTTCGGTTCTCCGCCGCGTGAGCCACTTGGGGGATTACGACCCCGGTGACTCTGGTCGCCGCTCGTCAAAGCTTGAACGCTCGGAAGACCTGCCCGTCGTTGTCGGCCGACTCCCTCACACTGCCAGTCATGAGCCGCCCCCTCAGAACATGTCTACTCCGACGGAGGGACAGAATCACGAATCAAATTCGATGCTACAGCAACAGGCCCTCAGACCATGATGATATTGCCCTTAGGAACCGAGTTGGCACCTCACATGCACAGTTACCCTGCCAGTCGCACATGAGGCAGGAAAATGACCGATCGAAACGTGCCTGACGCCGACATTCTGGAGATACTCCATCGCGGTGGCGACGCCTGGAACCACTGGAGACGCAAACACTTAGGGCACGCTGGACCTGATCTCGAACGCCAGGACATCTCTGGCCTTTCCCTCCTCGGCGCTGATTTGAGCCACGCCAACCTGCGCTGGGCGAACATCCGAAACACTCAGCTCGGCGACGCCGATCTAAGTCATGCAAACCTCACGAACGCTAATCTTAGCGAGAGCAATCTGAGCGGTGCGATACTCCGCAACGCGGATCTATTCAAAGCCAAATTTCATTGCGCGACCCTTTACAAGGCTCATCTCTCCCACGCTTCCGCTCGTCGCGCGAATTTCTACAAAGCCGATCTGAGCGGTGCCGATCTCAGTGACACGGATTTGTCTGAAACAAACCTTCAAGAAGCGACACTGTCGGGGACAACTCTGACAAACGCGAATTTGACCAAAGCCGCTCTCAATGGTGCGAGTCTACAGAGGGCCGATATTCGCGGGGCAAACCTGTCCTGTGCTCAGTTGGTTCGCGCTGACCTCTCGGGCGCTGACATCTCCGGTTGCCGCATATACGGTATTTCCGTGTGGGACGTGAGACTCTCTGAAACTCGGCAATTGAATTTAATAGTGACGCCGGAGACTGAACCGGACATCGCTGTTGACGACCTCGAAATTGCACACTTTATATATCTCTTGGTGAACAATCAGAAGATCCGCAAGATCATTGACAATGTCACCAGCAAGGTTGTTCTGATTCTTGGCCGGTTTTTGCCCGAGACGAAGGCAACGCTCTACGAGCTCAAGAACGAGTTTCGATGTCGCGGTTACTGTCCAGTAATGTTCGATTTCGAAAAGCCGCATAACAGGAATTTTGTAGAAACTGTCTGTACAATCGCTCATCTCTCCAGATTCGTCGTCGCCGATTTCACAGACGCTCGCATCGTCCTCGACGAGGTACCACACATCGTGCGAAATGTCGCAGTGCCAATCGTTCCTCTCCTGAGAGCAG
>CAZYCB010000082.1:0-6469 GCA_964645735.1 uncultured bacterium
CCGACGCCGCAGGCGTCATGCTCGAGGTCGGGATTGTAGAGTCCGTTCGAATCGCGGGATGGCAGAGCTTGGTTCATGGTCAGAAAATAAACAGCCAGCAAGAATCGCTCCACAATTCAGAATGTGGAGAATTTTTTTGAAAAAAAATTGACGGTCAATCCGAGCGGTTCGCCGGAGTTTTGATTTGGGGAAGTCTGGCGAATTTGGTGGTCAATCCTCTCTCAACGGGCGTGGTGGCGGATCGCCTCCTCTTTGAGAATGCCGATGTAGGGCAGGTTCCGGTATTGCTCGTTGTAGTCGAGTCCGTAGCCGACCACGAAAATGTTCGGAATTTCCTTCCCCAGGTACCTCACGCGGATCTGGGGGTTTTCCGGGGTCGTTTTTCGAAGTAGAGAGCACACCTCGACGCTCTCCGGCGACCGTATCTCCAACATATTCAGAATATAAGCAAGTGTCCGGCCAGTGTCTAACACATCCTCTACGATGAGGACGTTTCGACCCAGGATGTTGGTCGAAAGATCCTCGGTGATGCGGACGACGCCGCTCGAGCTCGTCCCGTTCTCGTAGCTCGATACGTTCATGAAGTCGATTTGGTGGGGGATGGGGAGCTGGCGAATGAGATCGGCGAGAAAGATCACGCCGCCCTTCAACAGATTGACCAGCACGGGGTTCTTGCCCTCGTAGTCGGCGGAGATCTCGCGGCCGAGGCGGGCGACCACGCCCGCGATCTCCTCCTGGGACATGATCGTCTCGCCGGGCTGGTAGAAGGCCGCTGGGGACTTCATAGAGAGCGCCTCCTCGGTGTGTCGCTGGAGAGACTCCATTCTACGTCCTCCTGATCCGGATCCGGACCACACCGCCCGTTCCGGTGCTGACACGGCACTTTTCGCTTGTGGTGACTCCCACCAGCCAGAGTATGTCATGCGCGTCCACGATGACAAGCGATGTCGTGCGCGCGCTCGCGGGAATTTTACGATCGATGAAAATATCGCTCAGTTTTTTCGTTCCCGCCATCCCGAACGGCTGCATCCTGTCGCCGGGGAGCGCCGTGCGGAGAGTGAGGGGCGGGGAAATTCGGTCGCGATCGAAGTACGCCTCGGTCTCCGTTGCCCTCAGATCGGCATTCCCGATCTCCATTCGGCCGAGGATATCCGCCGTGACGACGTGCGTGGGCGTCCTCGTTTCGCCGGGGAGCGCGATCGCCGCCTCGGAGGCCGGCGCGGGAGCCTCGGAGGCCCCGGAAGGCCGGCGCGTGACGACAAGACCGTTGTGTTCCTTGCGAACGTCGAGCCCGGGGAGCGAGACGGACTTGCCGGTGGCGTCGGCGTCCCTCACGAGCCTCACGAGCGCGTCGTAGTGCACACGCGTGAAATCCATGTCGCAGGAGAGCACGTCGGCGAAGAGGTCGCCGAAGAGGACGACGACCGCGGTGTCATCGAGACGCTCCATTCCCTCGATTCCGAGAATCCAGCGGTCCGGTGGATCGTGCGAGAGGTTTTTCTCGAGGACAGGCGCGGTCTCGGCGCGGATCGTTTCCAGAATCGCTTGCACGTTCTCCGCCAGACGGACGAGGTTTTCCCGTATGCCCGGATGGTAGGTCGACTCGATGAGAGGAAGGAGTTCGAGGCGGATGCGGTTCCGTTGGAAACGGGGATCTTCGTTGGTCGAGTCCTCGACGTACGGGACACCCGATGAGGTGCAGAACGATACGATCTCCTCGTGCGAGAGGGCGAGCAGAGGCCGAACGACCTTTCCCCTTCGAACGGGAATTCCCCCGAGGCCGCGCAACCCGGTCCCGTGCAGGATCCTCATGAGAACCGTCTCGGCCTGATCGTCTCGCGTGTGACCGGTCGCGATGTGGTCCGCGTGGATTTCTTCGGCGATTCGGTGAAGAAAACCGTACCGGGCTTTGCGCGCGGCCTCTTCCACGGTGTCGCCGGACGTTTCGACGATCGCCCGGACGTTGTCTGTACCCGAGTGAAAGGACACGCCCAGCGACTCCGCGTAATCCCTGACGCCCTCGAGTTCGTGCTCGGCCGACGCCCGAAGCTGGTGATCGAAGTGCCCGACGGCGAGGGAAAACTCCATCTCGCGGGAAAGCCCGTGGAGGATCGAGAGGAGCGCCATCGAATCGGCCCCGCCCGATACGGCGGTGAGGACGGTGCTCCCGCGGCGAAAAAGCGCGTGCGAAACGATGAACCGCCTTACCGCGCCGGCGGCTTCTTTCGTGTCAGCGAGTCGTTCGGGCGTATCGAAACTCCCCGGCGGCATAGGCTGCACCCTGCAGGCGAGTCGAATGGAAGGAAGGACAGCGGAAACACAACGTCGAAATGTGGTGGCGGCGCAGGGATTCGAACCCCGGACACGCGGATTATGATTCCGCTGCTCTAACCAGCTGAGCTACGCCGCCAAACCGCGTTTGACCAACGAGGCGAATCTACCCGAATCGGCCCTGGTTGTCAATCCATCGCGGGTCCGCCAATCCAGAAAATCCGGGAAAGACGGTCCGCTTTGGTGTAGAATGCGCGACGATGAGAGTGTTCAAGAAGGAGGATCTGGACGTCAACGTGCTCCGCGGCGCGACCATCGCCGTCGTGGGCTACGGAAACCAGGGACACGCGCACGCCCTCAATTTGCGGGACAGCGGTGCGCGGATCGTCGTTGGCGCCCGGCGCGGAGGCGCGGGGTGGCGGTGGGCGGAGGCGGATGGGTTCCACCCGGCGAGTGTGGCTGAGGCCGTGAGTTCCGCCGAATGCGTGGCCGTTCTCCTCCCGGACGAGATTCACAGGGACGTATTTTCCACCGAGATCGCCCCGCACCTCGCTCCCGGAACCGTGCTTGTTTTCGCGCACGGGTTTTCGGTGGCGTTCGGGCTCGTCCGTGCGCCTGAAAAGAACGACGTCGTCCTCGTGGCGCCGAAGGGTCAAGGGCACTACCTGCGCAAGGTGTACTCCGAGACCGGCGGTGTGCCGTGTCTCGTTGGCGTGGGCCACGACGCGTCGGGCACGGCGCTCGAAAAAGCCCTCTCCTATGCGGATCTCATCGGCTGTCTCCGCGCGGGAGCGATGGAGACGACGTTTCGCGACGAGGCGGTAACGGATCTTTTCGGAGAACAAGTCGTGCTCTGCGGCGGCGTTCCGGCCCTCGTCAAGATGGCTTTCGAAACGCTCGTCGAAAAAGGATATCCCCCGGAAGTGGCGTACATCGAGTGCCTCCAGGAGCTGAAGATCATCACCGATCTCATGCACGAGGGAGGAATATCGTACATGCGGGAGCGGATCAGCCGCACCGCCGCGTGGGGCAGCTTCCTCGCCGAGGGGAAGGTCGCGTCCGACGCGCTGAAAGCCACGATGAAATCGATACTGCAGGACATCGAATCGGGCGCGTTCGCCGGCGGGTGGCAGACCGAGGCCTCGTCGGGCGCATCGCGGCTCCGCGAATGCATCGAGAAAGAATCCGGTCACCCGATCGAACGCGCGGGAGCGGCTGCGCGCGCGCTGACGCGGCGTTCCAAGGAGGAGAAGTCGTGAACCGACGGATCGTTATTGTTGCGGCGATATGCGCGGTCGCGCTCGCTGCCGGCTGCGGCGAAAAGAAAGAGCCGGGCTCCGCCGAGAGCGGTGCACCCAAGTATTCGACCGGCACCCCGGGAAACCCGAGCGACACCACCGGGAACTTCTATGCGACGAACCCGTTTTTCAAGATCCAGGGGCCGCTTCTCGACAGCCTTCGCGTGAAGAAGAAGCGGTTCGAGATCACGCGCGACGAGTACTGGGAAGACGAGGGCGGAGTCCTGGCGAACCAGTATTTCGAGATCTGGTATCCGGCGGGACGGACGACGGTAACCCACGCGATGTACATGTTCGAGGAACTCATGCCGGCGCGAGCGAAGTTCGGAGCGCTTTTCGGCAACGCTCCTCTCGAACTGCTCGTCATGCGCATTTCGACGGACCTCGACGAGTACAAGAAGCTCGCGAACCGCGAATGGTGGTACTACGCCGACATCAAGGGCGATTCGGCGACGTTCTCGCCCGTCTTCATCCTGTCGAAGAGAGGAATAGCGGATGTCGCCATTCCGCACGAGTACTACCAGTGGGCGATCGGCAAGATCACCCAGAACGGGGCGCCGCGGTGGATGGAGGAGGGCATGGCATCGTACATCTCCCGCGAGGGGGATATCCTTCTCGACGAGATGTACGAGTTCGCGGGGTCCGATGTGTCGATGACCCCCGAGAGAATAGAAGAGATTCTGCAAGGCGAGGAAGACAGGCGCGAATCGCGAATCGCGTACTACAGGAGCTACCGGATGATCCAGCGGCTCGTGGACAAGTACGGGCAGGAAAAAGTCGAAGACGCGATCGTCCTCATCGGCAGGGGCAACACGCTCGACCAGGCGTGCGCGAAGACTTTCGGCATGGATTACACCGCGCTCGTGAAGGACGCGTCCGACTACACCGTGGATCTGACAAGGAAGAAGAAATGACCACGGAGGGCCCGGTTCGCGTGCGGTTCGCCCCGAGTCCGACGGGCTATCTCCACATCGGTGGCGCACGGACGGCTTTGTACAACTGGCTCTACGCCCGGAAGAGCGGAGGGGCGTTCGTGCTTCGAATCGAGGACACGGACGCCGCCCGGTCGACAGAGGAATCGTACCGCGCGATCATCGACGCGCTCGCATGGCTCGGTCTCGACTGGGACGAAGGACCGACGAAAGGCGGCCCTTGCGGTCCGTACGTTCAGTCCGCCCGCCAGGTGCTCTACCACACCGAGGCCCAAAGACTCATCGAGATGGGGGCCGCGTACCACTGCTTCTGCACGGCCGAAGAATTGGAGGAGATGCGCAGCGAGGCCCTCGAGCAGAAAGGCTCGCCTCGCTACGACGGCAGATGCCGGAATCTCCCCGGCGACGAGGTCACCGTGCGGCTCGCGAGGAAAGTCCCCCGTGTGATCCGTTTCAAAGTGCCCGCCGGGGAAACCCGGTTCAACGACATCATCCGCGGCCCGATCACGGTCCAGAACACGGAGCTCGACGACTTCGTGCTGATCAAATCCGACGACAAGCCGACGTACAATTTTGCCGCGGCCGTCGACGACGCGAAGATGCGGATATCGCACGTGATCCGCGGCGACGATCACCTCTCGAACACGCCGAAACAAATCGTGATCTGCAGGGCGCTCGACTATCCTCTCCCCAAGTTCGCCCATTTGCCCATGATACTCGGCACCGACCGGGCGCGTTTGTCGAAGAGGCACGGGGCCGCCTCGGTCCAGGAGTTTCGCCGCCTAGGCTATCTCAGCGATTCGCTCGTCAACTACCTCGCGCTTCTCGGATGGGCGTACGACGACAAGACGGAGTTCTTCACCCGAGAGAGCCTGATCAAGAAATTCTCTCTGAAAAAAGTGACGAAGAACCCCGCGGCCTTCGATCCCGCCAAGCTCGACCACATCGATGGAGAGCATTTCAAGCGGCTCGATGCGATGAAACGTGTGGCTCTGGTCTACGGAAAGCTCGAGGAGGAGGGCGTGATTCCTCCCGATTTCGTGCCGCGCGAATGGGCTTCGGGCGAACCGGCGGCGAACGGCGACAGGACTCCCGGCAAAACCGGTTTGGCGGACGACGCCCGATACCGCGCAGAAGCTCCCCGGCTGGCCTTCATCCTCAAGCTCATGGGGGCGCGGATCAGGAACTTGAAGGAAGCGCCAGAGAAGCTCGCCTACTTCTATAAGGATACGTACCCGCTCGACGAGAATGCCGTCGCGGAGCACCTCGGGACGGCGGAGGCCGGCAGGCGCCTCGCGGCCCTCGCGGACCGTCTCGAGGCCCTCGAACCGTTCGAACACGCGGGAATAGAAAAGGCGATGCGGGATCTGGGCGAGGAGGCCGGAGTCGGCGCGGCCGAGGTGATCCATCCCTGCCGCGTCGCCGTCACGGGGCAGGCGGTCTCGCCGGATATCTTCTCGGTCATCCACCTCATCGGACGCGCTAAAACCGTCGAACGGCTGAGGAAAGCGGCGCGTCCCCGCGGGAACGGCCGGGCTACCACGGGGGAGAAGATCGGGGGTTGATTTCCTTCCGCAAACCTGATAGATTCGTCACCCATTGGCGCGTCGTCCAGTGGCAGGACAGCTGACTCTGGATCAGCTAACGGGGGTTCGAGTCCTCCCGCGCCAACCAAATATAGCCCCTTCGTCTAGTGGTTCAGGACGTATGGTTCTCAGCCATAAAACAGGGGTTCGACTCCCCTAGGGGCTACCACTTCGAGGAAGGTCCGTGCCGACGAGGCGCGGACCTTTTTCGTGTCGTCCTCGGCCGCGTGGGTACCGTGTTCGCGCGCGCGGCGCGAAGTCTCCATCTTGACGGCATCCCGCGGAGCGTCCAAGATGGCTTTTTTTCGAGGCGCCTTCGACAGTTTTCTTGCGTCAACGATTGTTGAGGAATACCGATGCAGAAGAGCGGCAAAACGACCCG
>CAZYCB010000083.1:0-6937 GCA_964645735.1 uncultured bacterium
ACATCGTGCCCGACGTCGTGCACGTGCTCGTCGATGGGCGCATCGTCAAGACAGGCGACAGGACGCTGGCCCTCGAGCTCGAGGACAAGGGCTACGCGGACGTTCAGAACGGCGCCGAGAAGAAATGAATCGCCCCAGCCCGACAGCCGGCGCGCTCGCATCGTGACGCGCCTATCGGGGACAAAAGAAGATGGCGGACGTAGCCTCATATATGAAAACTTTCGCGAGCTTCGACAGCCGCCTCGCGCTATGCACGCCGGTCTGGCTCCGCGACATCAGAAAGAACGCCATCGAACGCTTCGCCGCCCTCGGATTTCCGGGGACAAAAGACGAGAAGTGGCGCTTTACGCGCGTCCGTCCACTGCTCGGCTACGACTTTCGAATCGCTGAACGATACCGGTCGGAAACCCTTTCTCCCCTCCCCATCGAGGAACTCTGTATGGAGGACTCAGGGTGCCGGAGGCTCGCGTTCGTCAACGGCCACTTCGCCGAGGATCTGTCCGACGCGGGCTCCCTTCCCGCGGGAGTGCGCGTCGGGAGCCTCAAGGACTTCATGGCGACGGACCCCGAGCCCGTCCAGCCGTATCTCGCCAGGCACGCGGACACGGGGAAGAACCCCTTCGTCGCGCTCAACACGGCGCACATCCATGACGGGGCCTTCGTGCACATCCCGAAGGGAATTCGTCTCGAGCAGCCCATCCATCTGCTCTACGTCACACGTTCCGACGGAGATCCGGTCGTCTCGCACCCGAGAACGCTCGTCATCGCCGACGAGGACACGCGCGCATCCATCGTAGAGAGTTACGTCGGTTTCCCGTCGGACACCTATTTCACGAACGCGGTCACCGAAATCGTCGTCAAATCCCGTTCCGAAATCGACCACTGCAAGCTCCAGAGAGAAGGCGATTCGGCTTTTCACGTGGCCACGGTCCAGGCTCACGTCGGAAGGGACAGCCGTTTCAAGACGGACTCCGTGTCCCTCGGGGGAACCCTCGTGCGGAACGATGTCAACGTCGTGCTCGCCGGAGAAGGGGTCGACTGCACGGTGAACGGCCTCTATCTCGCCGGCGGTCACCAGCACGTGGACAACCACACGATCATCGAACACAGAAACGCGCGCGGCATGAGCCGCGAGCTCTACAAGGGGATACTCGGAGGACGCGCCAGGGCCGTTTTCGACGGGAGGATCCACGTCCATCCGCAGGCGCAGAAGACCGACGCGAAACAGACCAACCGGTGCATCCTCCTCTCCGACGACGCGCAGATCAACACCAACCCCCAGCTCGAGATCTACGCCGACGACGTCAAGTGCACGCACGGGGCCGCCGTGGGTCAAATCGACGAGGACTCCGTGTTCTACCTCCGCTCGAGGGGGCTCGACAAAGCGTCGGCCCGCCAGATTCTGGTGTTCGCGTTCGCCAACGAGGTGCTCGAGAGCTTGAGGATCGAGCGCGTGCGCGAACATCTCACGGCGGATCTGCACGCCTGGCTCTCGAGCGCCAGAGGAGTCGCAGATGAAGCCTAGGGCGAAAGGGGCCCCGTACGACGTCGCACGGATACGGAGCGACTTCCCGATCCTCCGCCAGAAGATCCACGGAAAGCCGCTCGTCTACCTCGACAACGCCGCGACGACACAGAAGCCCCAGGCGGTGATCGACGCGCTCACACGCTACTACTCGCTCGACAACTCGAACGTCCACCGCGGTGTGCACACTCTGAGTACGAGAGCCACGAAGGCTTACGAGACCGCACGAGAGAAGGTCGCCTCGTTCATCAACGCCTCCGACCCCGCCGAGATCGTCTTCGTCCGTGGGAGCACCGAGGGGATCAATCTGGTCGCCTGTTCGTATACGCGATGCTGCATACGGGAGGGGGACGAGGTCCTCATCACGGCGATGGAGCACCACTCGAATATCGTTCCCTGGCAGATCCTCTGCGAGGAGAGGGGTGCCCGGCTCCGCGTGGCTCCCATGAATCTCGACGGCGAGCTCCTCCTCGGCGACTTCGAGAATCTTCTCACGCCGAAGACGCGCCTCGTCGCCGTGGTCTATGTTTCGAACTCGCTGGGCACGGTGAATCCCGTACGCGAGATCGTCGCGCTGGCCCACAAAAGAGAAATACCCGTTCTCATCGACGGCGCCCAGGCGACGCCGCACATCGCCGTCGATGTTCAGGCCCTCGACTGCGATTTCTTCGTCTTCTCCGGCCACAAGATGTACGGCCCGACGGGAATCGGCGTTGTCTATGGCAAGCGGGCGATTCTCGAGAAGATGCCGCCCTACCAGGGCGGCGGCGACATGATCGCTTCGGTCACTTTCGAGAAGACTACATACAACACGCTCCCCTACAAGTTCGAAGCCGGAACGCCCCACGTTGCCGGAGCGATCGGCCTCGGCGCGGCGATCGACTATATCCAGGGCATCGGACTCCCCGGAATCGCCGCTCACGAACGAGATCTCGTGGCCTACGCCACCGAACGGCTCTCCTCCGTCCCCGGGATTCGATTGATCGGCACGGCGAAGGAGAAGGCGGGCGTCGTTTCGTTCGTTCTCGAGGGCGTGCATCCGCACGACGTGGGAACGATTCTCGACCGCGAGGGAATAGCCATCCGAACGGGACACCACTGCACGCAGCCGGTCATGGATTTTTTCGGCGTCCCGGCGACGTCCCGCGCGTCGTTCGGCTTGTACAACACGCGCGAGGAAATAGACGCGCTCGTCTCGGCGATCTACAAAGTGAAAGAGGTGTTCGAGTGACGGACGAGCTTCGAGATCTTTACCAGGAGATGCTCCTCGAGCATCACAAGCATCCGCGCAACTACGGGAAGCTCGACGGCGCGAACCGACTCGCACAGGGGTACAACCCGCTGTGCGGTGACAAGGTGACGATCTACGTCCTCGTTGCGGGCGACGTCATCGAGAAGGTCGCGTTCGAGGGGAGCGGGTGCGCGATCTGCACGGCGAGCTGTTCGGTGATGACGGAGATCCTCAAAGGAAAGACCCTCGCCGATGCGGAACAATTATTCGGCACATTTCACGATCTCGTCACGAGCGACCCGGCTTCCGAGTTCGACGCCGACGCGCTCGGCAAGTTCGTTATTTTCGCCGGTGTTCGCGAGTTTCCGATGCGAATCAAGTGCGCCACGCTCGCGTGGCATACACTTCGCGCCGCCCTCGCGCAGTCGGACCGGACGGTGACGACGGAATAGGAGGCGGGTGTGGAAAGCGGTGAGCGCCATACGCCCGAGAAGATCGAGGAGATTCGGAAGCTCGTGATCGGGATGCTCAAAACCGTCTACGATCCGGAGATCCCTGTAGACATCTACGAACTCGGACTCGTCTACGGCATCGACATCTCTCCCACGGGAAAAGTCGACATCCGCATGACACTCACGTCCCCGGGGTGCCCCGTGGCGGAGATCCTGCCCAAGGAAGTGGAACTCAAGGTGGCTTCGATCGAGGGCGTAAGCGGCGTCGATCTCGAACTCGTCTGGGATCCGCCCTGGACGTCCGAGCGGATGTCCGAAGCGGCCCGTCTCGAACTGAACCTCTGATCCGGACTTCCGTCCCCCACTCCAGCTATTCGAAGGCCGCTGCGGCAGAACGGGCGCGGTTTCCTACGTTCCATCCGCGGGAGAATCGCCATTGGCGCGGCGTTCGCGGGCACCCGCAACGAGCGACGCCGCCACCCCCAGACCCAGGATCAGCACGACGACTCCCAGCAGATAGAAGTTGAAGTTCTTCCCCAGCGCCTCTTTGAGCCATTCGGCCGTGAGCATCTTCACGCCGATGACGAGGAGGACGATGCTGAGCGATACTTTCAGGTACCGGAACTTGTCGAGCATCCCCGCCAGCGCGAGGAAGAGCGACCGAAGTCCGAGTATGGCGAACACGTTGCTCGTGAAGACGAGGAACGGGTCCGCCGTGATCGCGAATATGGCGGGAATCGAGTCCACGGCGAATGCCACATCGCTCGTTTCGACGACGATGAGGGCGAGGGCGAGCGGCGTGAGCATGAGCGTCCCCGGCTTGGCGTCGAGAACCGCCTTATCGGGCACCGGTTCTTGTCCGGGAAGCGCGCTTTCCGCGGAGGCCTGCGAACCGGCCCGGACGACGAAATGATCCCTGTGATACTGTCTCGTGACCGGGAAGAAACGCCGGGCGAGACGCACGACACGATTCCGGTTGGGATCGGAGTGCTCGGTCTTCATCGTGAGCATGCGGATGGCCGTCACGACGAGGAATGCGCCGAACACGTACAGGATCCAATGGAACCGCGCGATGAGAGCGACGCCCAGGCCGATCATCGCTCCGCGCATCACCAGCGCGCCGATGATCCCCCAGAAGAGGACGCGGTGCTGGTAGGCAAGCGGCACGGCAAACGCGCGGAAGATCATCGCGATCACGAACATGTTGTCCGCACTGAGCGATTCCTCGACGATGTAACCGGTCAGATACTTGATGCTCGCCGTGCGGCCGCTGTTGAAAAGACCGTCCGCCGGGTCCACCGCACGGCCGAGACCGAACCAGTGATTGCCGTATGCGAAGTAGATGAATACTGAAAATCCGATCCCGAGGAAAATCCAGACGGCCGACCACCCGATGGCCTCCTTCAACGCGACAGCGTGCGCCTTACGATGAAAGACGCCGAGGTCGAGCGCCAGCATGAGCAGCACGAACGCGGCAAACCCCACCCACACCAAAACCATGCGAGACCTTTCACTCTTGAAATGAAACGGGGGCACCCCGAAGTCGGGTCACAGGGAGCAGATGATAGCAGTTACGCTCCAGCCAGGGAAGCGCAAGCGAAAGCCGCGGGAGAAAGAACCACACCCCAAGGACAACATCTTGTGACATAACGCGTTAACAAACAGCGTCTGACGGCGCAAACCCCGCGATACCGCAGCAGGAGACGCCGCAAGATTCGCCAAGGCGTCCGCGATCCCCGTCCCGGTGCCGATCTGAATCGTCATGCGCGCCCATGAACGACTCGGGCCACGTGACGCCCCACCCGTAATGCCGGTGGATTTGCAGCTCGAGAGCACGCGCCACAGGGAGATCCGTACTCGCGTCCGGGCTCCCTTCGATCTGTTCCGCGGTTGCGTTCGTCCGAATGCGTCCTTCTCGCACGTCGATGCCTCGAAGCGCGACTGGAGAGATGAGCACTTTCCTATTCTCTAACCGATGCCCGATATCGAGAACGAGATATCGAACGTTCCACGATCGATCGTCGAAGTAGAGTTCATCGACATGTCCGACGATCACTTCACCATCCGAGTAGGTTTTCATCCCGTGGAGGTCTTTCGAGAATACGAGTGCTTTCATTGGAAACCCCTTTCTGGGGGGCCGAGCGTCCTGGCACTTCCCTTTCTGCAATATACGTCGAGAAGACACGCTGCATTCCATGTTTTCCACGGGTGAAAAGATTCACTTCTTGCGCCGTCGAGCACGGCTATGTATCTCCGATACTCCGGAAGCGAGAATCGATGTCTGCAGAAGCGGCGACCATCGGAGGTCCCGGCGGACGGCACGGGGCGTCCGCTCGCCAAAAACACCTTGAATTCGCGCCTCTTATCCTCCAAACTCACGCCATGAGCGACATTCAAGGGATGAGCAGCCACATTCAAAAGCGCCTCGTCTCGCTCAAGAGAGACGGGGTGGCCGCAGGCGAAGCCGCTGAATGGCTCCTCGAAACGAATCTTCTCGAAAAAGAAAAGCAGCCTCACACGCGGCTCCTCACGCTCCTTCGCGAAGGAAAGATCAAAGGGGCCTATCAGTTTCCCAACAAGCGGTGGGTCGTCGTCAACACGTCGCGATTTCCCGACGGGATCCAGCGCGTCGTCCCGATCAAGGAGGCGGCGAAGTCGCTCAAGATCTCCGAGAAATCACTCCGGGGTTTTCTGAAGAGCGGGGAGCTTCACGCGTTGGACTTCGGGCCGACGCTGCCGCTCTTTCACGAGGAGGAGCTCAGGCGCTTCCACAAAGAAGTTCTCGATCCCGCGTACGTGCTCGACTTCGTCAAGAACTCCAAGCGTTCCCGAACGGATTTCGACAAGCTCAAGAGACAGCTTTATTACTTGAGGTCGGATATACGCTTGATCGTGGAGCGGATCGAAGAATTGATACGTCTCCTGGAGTAGACGACCGCCGGACACGCCAGCCCCCTGGACCTGGGACTTTCTCCCCTCGAACACCTTGTGCGCACTGGACTACGGCCGCGAACGCCCGATCTCGTTGATTCGATCGACGAGCTGGCGGAGCCGTCCGGCGCTGCGGTGATCGTACGCGAAAGCGATCCTCGGCTTCGTCAGAAGCTCGGGCTCGTTGGCTTCCTCGGGAAAGGCATCTGTCTTTTCGATTCTTCCTCCGGTGAGAAGGCCGCCGAACTCCCCGTTCAACGCATCGATCGCTTTCGACGACAGGTCCTTCTCCAAACGGATGACGAACTTGTCCTTCACCTGTCGGCACGAGTGGTACGTGGAGTAGAAGTGCCGGACCTCGTCGACTCCCCTTTCGGGAGAATGAACGATCTTGTAGAGAGACACGTCCTCGGGCGAGATGAATCCTCGTCCGAGGATCTGTTCCTTGATGAACTCGTCCCATCGCTCCCAATACGTCTCTCCGGGGAGCTCCATGAGGAGGAATGGCCGGGGGCTCGCCTTCTCCGTCTGGAGCAGCGTAAGAATTTCGAAGCCCTCGTCGTGCGTGCCGAAACCGCCGGGAAAAAGGGCGATGGCGTGCGACTCCATGACGAAGATGAGTTTTCTCGTGAAGAAGTACTTGAACGTTACGAGCTTGGGATCGTCGACGATGTACTCGTTCGCGCCCTGCTCGAAGGGCAGATGGATGTTCACGCCGAAGCTCTTCCCCGTCCCGGCGCCTTCGTTGCCCGCTTTCATGATCCCGTCGGCGGCGCCGGTGATCACCATGAACCCTTT
>CAZYCB010000084.1:0-5677 GCA_964645735.1 uncultured bacterium
CGTCGGCTCCGTGTTCACTGTCCATGCCTCGCGGAACAGCTTGAGCGAAATCAGATTGTTGAAGGAATGCATGAGTACGCAGGGCCAAACGCTCCCCGATTCGATGTACAGCCATCCGAAAATGAAACCCATGAGCACGAAAACGACGACCGCCAGCGCCGCGCCGGCCAGGTCGAGATTCCGTCCGTAGATCGTGCTCGGAATGACGAGGAGCGGAACGTGCCACAACGACCATATCGCTCCGCTCAGCAACAACGCGTACCAGCGGCCCAGCGGACGCAGTTTCTCCAGCAGGTAGCTCCGCCACCCGAGCTCCTCGCCGATGAAGATGACGAGCCCTCCAAAAAGATTGATGGGGACACGGTAAAGCCCGCTTCCCAGCCTGGCCCAGTCGATTTCGGCGAAGTCGAACACGAGCTGCAGGACGTCCTGCATGCCGTTCCAGAAGAAAGGAAGGAAAAGAGCGATCAGCCAGAAACGCCCATGCGACACGCGAAATCCGAGGTGTGCGTCCCCGAAACCCTCTCTCGCGACGAGCGTCCGCACGATCACAGCCGCAACAAGAGGGCTGTACGGACCCATCACACCGAGGATTCTCTGCCACTGTCGTGCGGCGGTCCCGCCTTCCGCCGCCGATGCCGCCCCGAGGAAAGGAATCCACAGCAAGGCAAACGCGATCGCGCAGTAGATGAGAATGTTTCGCCAGGCGATGTTCTTGCCGTTCACGACTGCCGTTCTCCCGTGAGAGAGGCCGCCCCGCGCGTCTATTTCTCCGAGCCGATTTCGAGGTGCAGGCGATGCATCAACCGGTGCGCCGCCGGCGCGATCATGACCCCGACGGCGACAAGAAAAACGATCCCCGAGAACAGACTGTAGAATGAAGCGAACATCTTTCCCGCGTTGGTGCGCAGCGTGTCGACCGGACCCATCCCGCCGAGAATCATGGCGGCGTTGAGCATCGCGTCCAGCCACCCCATGTGTTCCGTCGTCCGATACCCCATGACACCGACACCGAGCGCAACCGCCACCACCGCCAGAGCGGCTCCGCCGTGCGCGGCCTGACGGAGCCAATACGTGCGCCGCGCCGCCAGCGGCTCGCCTTTGTGCTCGAAGCGATGCAGCCAGATGCGCCGTTTCCCCGGGCCGTCCTCATGCTTCGTAGTCGCCATCGGCGCGTCTCCGCTACTGCTTCTGTACACGGACGTTCAGGGTACCGTCATAGCGAGATAGCACCACCTGTATCGTCCAGTAACCCACCGTCCCCGTCGCGCTCGTCTCCTCGAGGCTCGGGACGAGGTCGTGTTCGTACACCGGCGCGCCGGCGGCGTCCCGGATCACGATCCGGGCGCTGCCGAATGTCGTCGTGGTGGCGTGACTCACCTTCGCTTGCGTGCCCGTGTTCTGCCATCTGTAGTTCAACGTCGTGCTCACGGCACGGACCTTCGTTGCCTGGAGCTGGAAATTATCCGGAACGTTCGTGATCTCCGGTTCGAATGGGGTGAGCGCATTGTCGTCACAGCCGAACGCGGCTGCTGCCATCAATGCGATAACGAGGGCGAGTGTTTTCGAACGCGAGCGCATGGGCAATCGGTCCTCTGGTGTCCCCGAATACTACGCCAATAGCGGTTTTGCAGATCATGGGGACGGGGCCGCCGTCTGTCAAGGCTCTCCTCGTCCGGGTCGAGTTCGAGGCGGGGTAATCGCTCGCCAAGCCATCCTGCGGGCCACCGGCGAGGCTTGCATCTCTGAAGGTCCGCCTTCGGGCAGCCCGCTCATTCTACGGGCCGTCGGACAGTCCCGCTGCAACCCAGGAGACCGTTTTGACAGCGGACCGCCGATTCTAGGGGCTGTCAGACGGCGCCGCGTGCTTCCGTTCCAGGATCACCAGAACCGTCTGACCCGCGTTCCTGCAGACTGTGTACTCTTCGAGGGGGATCCGGATTTCCATACGCGGATCGAAGTTCGCCCGAATGTCCGCTCCCACGGAGGATCCCGAGAACCACGCCGGGAAAATGGCGAGCCACTCCGCTGCGGCTACCGCGTGCCGCACGTCGATTCTTTTGAAGGCGATTTCTGCGCTGTTGAGCCCCATGAGGTCGACCGTGCGCCTTTTCCCGAAATAGCGTATGGCTCCCGCGTCGTTCGCAGCGACGACGCTTTCTGCCGGCGTGTGCTCGCGGATCCACACGCCTGCTCGAACGTTCATCATGTGAATCGCACGCGAATCCGTCGAGAGGTGGCTGCGTCTGTCCGATACGGATCTGCGGTACGAGGGAATCACCGCCGCCAGGCACAAGACACCCGCAGCGCCCGCGAGCAACGCAGCACGCCGCCCACGCCCCGGCCAGAACCTCTGCAGGCGGGCGGCATGCAATGGCGAGAAGCCCGCCGCGAGGACGACCCCGAATCCCGTGCTGAATGGGACCATGAGCATGATGGACGCGGGGTCCAGCCATCGAGTCCAGTAGTACCCCTCGAGAAAAACTTCTCTCGTTCCCATCACGGCGAAAAGGTACACACATGGCGCGGCGACGAACACAACGAGCGAGATCACTTTCCGCGGTCTTACGCAGCAAGCGGCGACACAGGCGGCAACGCCTGGGATAAATGCCCACGCCGGCGTTATTCCCCCGAGAAAGAGGGACCTCCATGCGAGATCGAGTTCGCCAACCCCGAACTGAAACGGCCGCGTCTTCATGTAGTAGGTATTGGGCATGAAATGACCGGTCGCCGCTTTGCAGAAAGCCGCCCAGACGAGCAAAGGGATGACCGGGATGATCCACGTCCCGAGAGCGGTCGGACTCCAGCGCCGCGCGCGACTCGCGAGAATCAATCCGGGAAGACACAGCGGCAAAATCACCACGGCCTCGGGACGCGTCACCGGGGCGAGGGCGAAGAGAACGACGGAGAGCAACGGACGGCCCGCGGCCAACGCAGCGCTGCCCCCGGCCCAGAACGCGAGCAGCAGCACGTTCTCCATTCCTGACAGGCACGAGAAGAGAAATCTCGGCTCCAGAGCAAAGAGCGATGCGGCCACGCAGCCCGCGAGCGCCGAGCCGGCCACCCCGCTTGCCAGACGGTTCACCGCGAGCACGACGGCCATTCCCAAGAGAACGCCGATGAGCTTCACGGCCGCGGCGACAGTTTCCACACCCGCCGCTTCCAGCCAGTGCGCCGGCGCTGTCACGATGGCCCACAGAGGGCTCGTGGAACCCGCTTCCCGCACCCCGTCGTTGTATTCGAACCCATGTCCGAAGGCCACCGATCGCGAATACACACGGTGTATCCATGCATCGTCCAGCGGGAAGTCGAAGCGGGAGTAGGTATCTCCGAGAAAACCGGAGAGGGCAAGCACGTACACGACGAGCGGAAGGAGGAATGCCGTTTTGACGCCGGCGCGGCCGGCGACTTTTCGCAGCGCTGATACGAGCCCGTGCATCATCTAGCCGTCACGAGCCGGCTCTAGAGTACGCTCCGCCGCAGCCAGCTCACGAAGAAAAGAATGCCTATCAGCCACAGGGGCCCGGACGGTTACTGCTGCCGTCCGCGGCGCGCCGCCAGATACCCTCCCGCCGCCACACCGCAGGCGGCTCCCGTGCAGAAGAAGGCGATCTTCGCCGCGCTGGACACTTCCGGCCAAATCGTCACCGAGAGCGCTGTCGCGATCATCAAGAACATCACAGCGATCGGCAGAAGACCTCTGTTCGGTTTTGCCACGTTTTCATCCTCCCGTGAAGTGAATGAACTCGCCCGCTTGAAGACCCGTTCGAGAGGGCATCATACCAGAACAGCGGTTCCGGGCGCCAGCCCGACTCCCCGTTCCAGGGACACGGCACGATCCCCCGGCGCAGGGGCGCCTCAGCCGCGACGCGGCTCCAGGAGGCGAAGGGACTTCACGCCTTGTCCGGGCGCGTCATGTCGATGGGGACAATCCAGTCGTCATATTGTCTCGCGGTCACGTAGCCCGAGGCCAGGGCCGCCTCACGGAGGGTCGTCCCCTCCCGGTGAGCTTTCTTGGCGATCTCGGCGGCTTTGTCGTAGCCGATATGGCGGTTGAGCGCCGTGACCAGCATGAGGTTTTTCTCGAGGTTCTCTCGGATCTTCGGCAGGTCGGGCTCGATGCCGATCGCGCAGCGGTCATGAAACGCGGTGCACGCGTCGGAGAGGAGCTCGATGCTTTCGAGGACATTGTGGACCATCACGGGTTTGTACACGTTGAGCTGAAAATTCCCCTGGCTTCCCGCGAATGCGACGGCGGCGTCGTTGCCGAACACTTGGACGCAGACCATCGTCAGCGCCTCGCACTGCGTCGGATTGACCTTGCCCGGCATGATGGACGATCCCGGCTCGTTCTCGGGGATCGTTAACTCCCCGATGCCGCACCGGGGTCCGCTGGCGAGCCAGCGCACGTCGTTCGCGATCTTCATCAAGCCGCCGGAGAGCGTGCGAAGTGCCGCTGAGACGCTGACGAGCGCGTCGTGGGCAGAGAGCGCGAAAAACTTATTCGGAGCGGAGCGGAAGGGGTGTCCTGCAGCTTCGGCAATGTAGCGCGCAGTCCGTTCGCCGAATTGCGGGTGGGCGTTCATACCCGTACCGACCGCCGTGCCGCCAATGGCGAGGTCGTACAACCCGGGCAGGGCGGCTCTCACCGCCTCCATGCCGAAATCCAGCCCGGCGACCCAAGCGCCGATCTCCTGTCCGAGCGTGACCGGCGTGGCGTCCTGCAGGTGTGTACGTCCCGTCTTTACGACGTTCTCGTATTCCCGCGACTTTGCCGCGAGCGTGTCGCGAAGGCGCGTCACAGCCGGGAGAAACTCACCGTGGAGTTCTTCGACCACGGCGATGTGCATGGCGGTTGGGAATGTGTCGTTCGATGACTGCCCGCGATTGACATGATCGTTGGGATGCGCCGGAATCTTCGAACCGAGCACGCCGCCAGCCATTTCGATCGCCCGATTCGCGATGACTTCGTTGGCGTTCATGTTGGACTGGGTGCCCGATCCCGTCTGAAACACGACCAGAGGAAAGTGCTCGTCCAGCTTGCCCGCGATGACTTCGTCGGCAGCGGCGATGATGAGGCCGGCGAGGTCGGCCGGGAGCTCTCCGAGTTCGCGGTTCGCTTGAGCAGCGGCTTTCTTGAGGATGCCGAGGGCCCGAATCATCGGACGCGGCCACCGAAACCGGTCCACGCCGATCGGGAAATTCATCAGCGATCGCTGCGTCTGTGCGCCCCAATAGCGATCCGCGGGCACTCCGACCGCTCCCATGGAATCCCTTTCCATTCGGTTCGTTCCCAACGGACCTCCTCTCCGATCCCGCGCACCTGATCCCGCCATCGCCTGCCGGTGCTGCCGGGTCGGCGCTCGGCACGGCGAACGCGGGGCTTCCCCAGAAAACGCGACGCTCGAGCACGAAAGCTCGAGCGACTCTCAACCTCCCGGCGTGGGCGAACCCATCCGGATCGCGACAGCGCCGCGCTCTTCTCCGAGCGGAATACACGGGGCCGACCGGCGCGTGCGTTCACTTCCTGCGCACGGCAAACACCCGCCGTTAACTTCTCGGCATAGGCTGTTTCGTCACAGAATGCTGTGCCGGAACCCCTCTGCGAGTGGCGACGATCTCCGTCCGCCACATCAGTCTCCGGCCCCTGCACCGCGGACACGTCTCAAGATCTTTG
>CAZYCB010000085.1:0-1685 GCA_964645735.1 uncultured bacterium
CAAGCGGACGATCTATCTAATCGACAAGAAGGGCGTGGTGCGCTACGTGAACCCCGACTTCAAAGCCGGTGAGAGCAAGGATTACGACACCCTGAAAGACGAACTCCAGAAACTAAAGTAAGGAGCACGAGTGGAACCATACGTCACTTCCGATACGATCGCCTCGAAAGCCCGCACGTGGCTGGAGCGGATCCGCTCCCACAACGAGCACGAGATGCCGTTGAACGCCGAAGCGAGCGCTCTCCTCGTGGTGGACATGCAGCGCTTTTTCCTCGACCCATCCGCTCCCGCGTACATCTCTGCGGGGGCTGCGATCCTCCCGAATGTGAAGCGCCTCGTGGGAGCCTTTCGCCGCGCGGGACGCCCCGTGATTTTCACCCGGCACGTCCACCATCCGGACGACCTCGACATCGGCATCATGCGGTGGTGGTGGCAGGAGAACTGCATCGAAGGGAGCCCGGAGAGCGAGATCCATCCGGACCTCGTACCGCTTCCGGGCGAGAAGGTCGTCCTCAAGCATCGGTATTCCGCCTTCTACAACACCGATCTCGAAACGGTGCTCCGCTGCCTCAAGATCGAGGACATCGTGATTTCGGGCGTCATGACCAACATGTGCTGCGAGTCGACGGCGCGGGACGCGTACTATCGGGACTATCGGGTTTTCTTCCTGGCGGACGCGACGGGCTCGATCAGCGAGGAAATGCACCTCGCCAGTCTCTTGAATTTGGGGTACGGTTTCGCGTATGTGACGACGAGCGACGTCATCGAGGCGCAGCTCAAGCGTTAGGGCCCGCTTGCGCGCGATGTGCGACAGCCGTAGGAGCATCCGTTCGGTCAGAAGACACGGGAGAACGACATGGCTAAGTGGATCGACAGGGAATTCGATTTCGCGTTTCCGGCGACGGAGTGGCCGCGATTACTCGCACGTCTCAAGAAAACGCCGGACGAGCTCGAGGCTCTGGTCTCGCCGCTCCCGCGACAATCGCTCGTGGCCCGCAATGGAGAAACATGGACGATCCAGGAGAACGCGGGCCATCTCGCGGACACCGAGCTGCTTTTTCTCGGACGCCTCGACGACTACGCTGCCGGCTGCGAGACGCTCCGCCCTGCGGATATGAGCAACCAGAGGACGTTCAGGGCGCGGCACAACGATAGGGACATCGAATCGGTCCTCGCCGAGTTTCGGCGCCTGCGGAGCGATTTGATCGCGCGCCTCGAGAAGCTCGCCCCGGGAGATTTCGAGAAGTCGGCGATGCACCCGAGGCTAGGCAAACCGATGCGGATTTGCGATATGATGCTCTTTCAGGCCGAACACGACGACCATCATCTCACGCGGATCCGAGAGCTCGCCGGCCGGTCGAGTTGACGAGAGGGGGATCCCGGTGACACGTAATGTAAATGTCTTGTTGTGCTGCAAACCGGCGGCGTGATACAAAACACCGAGTCGCATTCACGATTCGCGACAAGAAGACAAGGAGGATCACCCGATGATCAAGCTGACGTTGAAGGATACCGGCGCGTTTCTCGGAACGATCGACGAAGCGGATTTCCAGCTCCTGCTCGATCAGCTCGAAGAGGAAGACGAGGGCGACACGGATTACTACATCACGCCGACGACCATCGATATGCTCGAGGAGAGCGGCGCGAGCCCTGCTCTCGTCCGCCTTCTCAGACAAGCCGTGGGG
>CAZYCB010000086.1:0-2736 GCA_964645735.1 uncultured bacterium
GTAGTCGACGTCCGCCACGATGGAACCCGTACGCCCCTCGCCCAGTCCCACGTACCGGCGCAACGCGTCGTTCTCCGTCGGCAAGCAGTACGCCCCCAGACCTGGAACCCCCGAGAGCTCGCCATCCTCCGCATCGGCCAGAAAGCGCGCGATCATCGGGGCAGGGATCCCGTATCCGACATTTTCGGCGCCCTCGAGCCCTTGCATGGCAATCGCCACGACCTTCCCGTCGCCGATCACCGGGCCGCCGCTGTTACCGGGATTGAGCGCCGCATCGATCTGCACGACGAGCAGATCGCGGTCGCTGTGCACGTACGTATCCTCTTCCAGCCGAGAGACGATCCCCGCCGTGGCCGAGGCCGTTTCCCCGCCGATAGGATATCCGTAAGCCGCGACCGGAGATTCTATGCGCGGCATTTCTCCGATGTCTAAAGGCGCTACGCCCTGGAAAAACGCCGAATCATCCACTGTCAGAAGCGCGAGATCGCACGAATGGTCCACGTGCAGTACGTGCGCGGAAAACTTCTTTTGAAGCCCCGGACGACGGACCTCGATGCTAGCTGCCCACGCCACGATGTGCGCATTGGTGAGGATCCGGTGCCCGCCGATGATCGCCCCGGATCCTGAAATTGTCTTCGTCGCCTCGAGCTGCCAGGGCTTGGCGTAGTCCGGCGCGGCGGTCACGGTTGTGACCTGGACCGTTGCGGGGATCACCCGTTCGGCTTCCGCCCGGGCGATCACCTGCCGGATCCATGAGGTGACCATCACCCCCCCGAGACAGGCGACGACGAGCGCGTAAGTGAAGGCACGAGATGCGGGAATCCGTTGCATGGTGGAACCTCCTGTTGCTGTCGGCGCCACAGCAAGCCCAGGGCCAGAAGGCGCACACACACGCAGTTGTTTGATATATAAGCAGTTAGGTCATTTCAGCCCTCGCCCGAGGAACGGTCCAAGTATTGCACCACGCTACAAGCAAGACTATCTTGCAACGCGTCGAACGCAAGACAAAGCGCTCTCGTGCGCCGTCCAATGGAGGAGCCGACATCAAGATCGTCATTGCAAAAAGGCTGAAGGTCGCCCGCGAAACCGCCGGCCTGACTCAACGACAACTCTCCGAGGCGCTCGGCTTCAACGATCGTCAGACCGTTGCCGCGATCGAGGCCGGCATCCGCAAGATGTCCGCGGAGGAACTCCTCCGGGTCATGAAGATTTTCGGCAAGGACCTCGATTATTTCACTGACCCTTTTCGTCTCGTCGGTGAGGGAAGCTTCTCATGGCGCGTGAGCAAGGATGTCCAGGACCAGTTGGGTGACTTCGAGATCCGCGCCGGCACGTGGCTTGCGCTGTATAGGGATCTCGCCAAGGATGCAGGCCCCCGCCGGAAGGAAGACGCGCCTCGCCCCGTACCCTTGAGCTTGAGTCTCACCACGAGGAGCTCCTACGAAGACGCCCTCGACGCCGCTTCCTGGCTGGCCGGCGAATGGAGGCTTGGCGACGTGCCAGCCGACCGCCTCGAACTTGCGATCCGCAAGCGGATGCGAACGCTCGTGCTTTACGTCGATGCGCCGTACGGCATCTCCGGCGCTGCGTTTCGCCTTAGGGGCGTCAACGCGATCCTCATCAACCGGCACGAATGGCTCGGGCGCCGCAACTTCGATCTCGCGCACGAACTGTTTCACCTGCTGACGTGGGAAACGATCCCTCCCGAGCACGCCGAAAACGGCATGGTCGGCGCCACGAGCCGCCCCGAGCAGCTCGCGAACTGCTTTGCGAGCGCACTATTGATGCCTGAGCGCGTGATCCGTTCGTGGCGGGATGCGTTTCCGAACTTACCGTCCGAGGACCGCATGCGGTGGAACCGCTGGCTTAACGCTCGCGCGTTCGATCTGCGCGTATCGACTCCGGCGCTGCAGTGGCGGCTGGTGCAACTCGGGCTCCTGGCCAAGGGTGACGTGGACAATGCGCTGGATTGGATCACGGAATGCCGGACGGAAACCCCGCCGCTGTTCAGTGAGGAGTATTTGAGCATGCTCCGTCGCGGGCTCGATGCGGGAACTGTGTCCGCCCCTCAAGCCGCCGCACTAGTCGGACTGACCATCGCCGACCTCGCCGACCTTTTTCGAGCGCACCGCGTCGACGCTCCGTTCGACGGTCAGGAAGGAGCGGGCTGAGTTCCGACCCGCTAATACCGGTTCTCCAAGAGCGAAGACGTCAGAACTCTGTTGCGGACCCGAGTTCTAAGACAACACTGGCTCCCCGGTCGTAACTCTCTTCGGAATGTTCTCTGTTTTCCGGGAGCTCCTAAATGGGCGAAATGGGAGCTGTTGTGTTAACCGAGGACGCCGCCAGACCGTTTGAGACGTTCGCAGCTACAATGAGGGAGATGGATTCCATGATAGGTACACGTTCGGCAACTGGTGGCGCCACAGCGCGTTTCATTTTTCGGACACTACGGGGACAATCTTCCTTCACCTGCACCGGCCCCTCGAATATAATTGAGGCGGTACTACACAGGCGTATCCGTCGAGCACATCGAATCAACCGCATCTCACACCCCACCAGGGAGGCCGTATGAGTCCCCGCAAGCTGGCGGTAACAGCAGTATCCGCGATACTCTCTTGCTTCCTTGTCTTGTCCTGCGATGAATCAACAGCACCCGAAACTGAAATTTTGGATTCATTCAGCATCGACGTTCCCGACACGGTGACGCCTGGGACAGCGTTCGCGTTGACGGTC
>CAZYCB010000087.1:0-2638 GCA_964645735.1 uncultured bacterium
GCGAGGTAGTCCCGTACACGTCATTCGAGACAGGAAAGGGGGAAGTCATGAGCGAAGAGACTTTCGACGAATACGCCGAAGAGTACGATTCCTGGTTTTTGAAAAACAGGAACGTGCTCGAGTCCGAGGTGCTGCTCATCAAACATTTTCTTACCGCACCAGGCCGCGCGTTGAGCGTCGGCTGCGGGAGCGGCCTTTTCGAGCAAATCCTTCGCGAGCGGCACGGCATCGACATACGCGACGGGGTGGAACCGGCGGAGCATTTCGCGAAGATCGCAGTCAAACGGGGAATGAAGGTCAAGATCGGCCACGCGGAAGACCTCCCGTTCGGCGGCGGCGAGTTCGACACCGTGCTCCAGAACGGCACGCCCGGTTATATCGAGAACCTGGAGAAAGCGTTTCGCGAAGCGCACCGCGTGCTCAAAGCGGGCGGGCACATCGTCGTCGCCGACGTGCCGGCCGAGAGTTCGTACGGGCTTCTCTACCGTCTCGCCGCGAAGATCGGGTCGTGGGAGGACACATCGGTCCGAGTGCTGGCTCCGCCGCATCCCTATCCGATCGAGTTCGCCGCAGTGGCCCGGTGGCGTCCGACGGAAGAGAAAGCGAGGCTCCTCACGGCTGCCGGCTTCGTCGACCTCGAGTACGCCCAGACCCTCACGCTCCACCCGAAGTACTCGAACGATATCGTCGAGCGGCCCGTCGAAGGGTTCGACCGGGGCGACTACGTCGCGATACAGGCAAGGAAACCGTAGGTGACCAGTAGACACCTTCCTATGCCCGCTCGACCTGGGCAGAAATGGGTGGAACCCCCGTCCCCGGCGTAGCCGTTTCGCGAAAAGCGCGCTACACTAAGAGTGACTACGGTCAACGACCTGCCCAAACGAAAGGGGGTGCGATGAGAAGACTGCTAATCCTCTCATTCTCCATAGTGTTAGCCGCTTCGGCGGTCTTCGGTCAGACAAACGGGTACATCGGGATCTTTGGCGACCAGGCCGGAATGGATCCATGTATGACCGATGCCGGAGCGGGAGTGAGGTACTTCTACATCCTGCATGTGAACGCGACGGGAGCGACGGCGAGCCAGTTCGCGACACCAGCGCCCTGGTGCCTGCGGGGGCAGTATTTGGCCGATATTCCGCTGTTTCCGGTGGTACTCGGCAGCTCGCAAAATGGGGTGGCCGTCGGATACGGCAGCTGCAGAGTGGGGACATTCCACATTCTCACGATGCTCTTCCAAATGACTGCGGTCACGCCCAACTGCTGCTGCTGGGATGTCGCTCCGGACCCGAACCTCCCATCCGGCCGCATCGAGATCCCCGACTGCGACTTTTCCCTGACGTATGGCACAGGCGGACGGGCGATCATCAATCCGAGCGAGAACTGTCCGTGCTCGTGGTGCGCTTCTCCTGCCTGTCTGGAGGCGTTCTACGCACAGACGACCGGGTGCCTGCTCCCGACCCCCGCGGACGAGAGCACGTGGGGGCGCGTGAAAGCGCTGTACACGGACTAGTTCACCGGGGCGCGTCCTCTTTGTCCCCTTCCGCGGATGTCCCGCCGTTGATATTATCATGCTCAGTGTCGGCGACCGGTACGGGTGTCCCTTCGCCTCTCATCCACAAAACCGCTGGAAGGCGGACTCGTGTCTCAGGAATCAGAACAACTCGTGCTCGAACGGCTACTGGCTCTCATCGAGGAGCTGAGCGCAGAACTCCGCCCCCGCGACGCCCGTCCGGGGAGCGTCACGCTCGACAGCTCTCTCGAGCGCGACATCGGCCTCGACAGCCTCTCGCGGCTCGAGCTTTTGGGACGGGTCGAGCAGAAGTTCCAGGTGATGCTATCCGAAAAGGCGTTCACCGACGCGGAAACGCCTCGCGATCTTCTGCATGTGATACAAGGCGCGCGGCCGGCCCAGAAACAAACGCCGCGGCACGACGCTCCGCTCCCTCTCGACGAATCGCTCCGTGAGGCCAAAACGCCGCCTCCTGCGACAGCCACGCTCATCGAGGTCGTCGACTGGCACGCCGCGCACAACGGCGACCGGCGCCACGTTCTCTTCTATCAGGACGACGGAAAGGGAGCGTCGATCACGTACCGTGCGCTCCATGAGAACGCGAAACGGATCGGCCATGCTCTCGTGGAGCGCGGTCTCGAACGGGGCGAGAGAGTGGCGATCATGCTGCCGCCCTCGGGCGATTACTTCGCCTGTTTCCTCGGCGTTCTCTTCGCCGGGGGCGTTCCCGTTCCCCTCTATCCTCCAGCGAACCCCGCGCGCATCGAGGAACATTTGCGAAGGCACGTGGGGATCCTCATTAGCTGCGCGGCGACAACCCTCGTTACGGTCCCCGAGGCGCTCACCTTCACGCAGTTTCTCACGCCTCACGTCGAATCGCTTCGTCGTGTGACCACGCCTTCGGACCTTCTCGAAGAAAAGGGCGATTTCAAACCAGTGCCGGCGAACGCGGGCGACACAGCGCTCATACAGTACACGTCGGGGAGCACGGGAGATCCCAAGGGTGTCGTGCTTACGCACGCGAACCTGCTCGCGAACGTACGCGGGATCGGAGGGGCCGTCGGGATGAATTCGAGCGACGTGGGCGTGAGCTGGCTCCCCCTCTACCACGACATGGGGCTCATCGGC
>CAZYCB010000088.1:0-10095 GCA_964645735.1 uncultured bacterium
GGCTTGCGGGGGAATCGACTGTGACGAAAAAAGAGATATTCATCGTCGAGGATGAGGAAAGCATACAGGAACTCATCCGTTACAATCTGACGCGCGAGGGCTTCGCGGTCGCCTCCGCCGCCGACGGCGAAGACGCCGTAAAAGCCATTCCTCGCAAGCTCCCCGATCTCGTCCTGCTCGATCTGATGCTGCCCGGTCTCGACGGGCTCGAAGTGTGCCGCATGCTCAAGAAGAATCCGAAGACGGCGGGGATTCCGATCGTGATGGTGACCGCCAAGGGCGAGGAGAGCGACATCGTGGCCGGGCTGGAGATCGGAGCCGACGACTACATCACGAAACCTTTCAGCATGAAGGTCCTCATCGCGCGGGTCCGCACGATCCTCAGGCGCAAAGAGATGCGGGCGGCCGACAAGGACGCGATGATCCGCATCCACGATATCGTGATCAACCCCGGCCGCCACGAAGTTCTCGTCAAAGGCAAGCCGGTGGAGCTGACGTTCACCGAGCTCAGGATCCTGCACTTTCTCGCCGGGCGCCCGGGATGGGTGATGACGCGCCAGCAGATCGTGGACGCCGTGCGCGGCGAGGACTATGCGGTCACCGATCGGTCGGTGGACGTACAGATCGTCGGTCTTCGCAAGAAGCTCGGTCCCAGGGCCGACTGCATCGAGACGGTGCGCGGTGTGGGATACCGTTTCAAGGAATGAACATGAAGCAGACGAAACTCCTCTGGCGGATATACTTCTATTTCTTCTTGGTCACGGTCGTTGCGCTCGCGATGACCGCGCTCTACGCCACGCGCTCGCTCCGTCAGTTCCATAAGGACCAGGTGGCGAACGATCTCCTCGTGCGCGCTCAACTGGTGGCCAACGAGGTGACCGCGTTTTCTCTCGACACCGAACCCGCGCGAATCGACGAGATGTGCAAGAAGCTCGGCCGCCTGACGGCGACGCGTATCACTGTGGTTCTTCCAGGCGGGGAAGTGGTCGGGGATTCCGACGAGGATCCTGCTCGTATGGAGAACCATCGCAACCGCCCGGAGATCGCGGCGGCCCTTGAGTCGCGTACGAGCAAATCGGTGCGGTACAGCGATACGATTCACAGAACGATGATGTACCTGGCGATCCCCGTTGTTCGGGACGGGGCGGTGGTTGCGGCCGTTCGCACGTCGATGCCGCTCGCCATGATCGACTGGGCGCTTCACGCGGTTCAGCGCCACCTGCTCCTCGGCGGCGCGATCATTGCCGTTCTGGTCGCCATCGTAGCGTTCTACATCTCGCGGCGGATCACGCGTCCTCTCGAGGACATGCGCCGCGTCGCCGAAAGGCTCGCGGGCGGGGATCTCGCGGCGCGAGTCGCCGTGTCGAGCGGCGAGGAAGTCGGAGCGCTGGGGAGGACGCTGAATCAGATGGCCGCGCAGCTCTCCGATCGACTCGACACGATCACGAAGCAGCGCAATGAACAAGAAGCCGTTTTCGCCAGTATGGTGGAGGGCGTTCTCGCCGTGGACACCAACGGGCGGATCATCAACCTCAACGGCGCGGCTGCCCGTCTTCTCAACCTCGACCCCGGAAACGCCCGCGGGCGGACGATACAGGAGACCGTGCGGAACAGGGAGCTGCAGGAGTTCATCGGTGCCGCTCTCGCCGCCCTGGCGCCCTCGGAAACGGAGATCATCCTCTACGGCAGCGAGGAGAGATTCCTCCAGTTACACGGCACCGCGCTCGCCGACCAGGCGGGATCGAGAATCGGAGCCGTGGTGGTTCTGAACGACATCACGAGAATGAAGCGCCTGGAAACGGTGCGGCGGGATTTCGTGGCGAACGTGTCTCACGAACTCAAAACACCGATCGCCGCTCTCAAAGGGTGCGTGGAGACCCTCGAGAGCGATACGCCCCCAACTCCGGAAGAGAGCCGGCGTTTCCTCGCGTTGATGGGGCAGAACGCAGGTCGTCTCGAAGCCATCGTCGAGGATCTCTTGAGCCTCTCACGCATCGAGTTCGACGCCGAGCGCGGACGCGTCCCCCTCGAACCGGGTCCGGTATGCGACGTGCTCCGGGCAGCGGTGGGGACGTTCACGACGCAGGCCGAGGGGAAGAAGATATCTCTCTTCGTGGACTGTCCGTGTGAGGTGACGGCCTCGATCAACCCGGATCTCCTCGAGCAGGCGGTGGGGAATCTCATCGACAATGCGATCAAGTACAGCGGCGAGAACACGCGCGTCGTCGTCGCCGGGGCGCTCGCCGGCGACTGCATCGAGATACGGGTGACCGACGAGGGGCCGGGCATCGAGAGAAAGCACCTCCCCCGTGTTTTCGAGAGATTCTACCGCATCGACCAGGCCCGGAGCCGCTCGCTCGGCGGGACCGGTCTGGGGCTCGCCATCGTCAAACACATCGCTCTCGCCCACAGGGGAAAGGTCGGCGTCGCCAGCACTCCCGGGCAGGGCAGCACCTTCACGATATGCATCCCTCGCGCCCCCGGCACACCCGCCGCATGACGATTTCCGCCGGCGCTCGATGCCAGGCTTCCATCCTCGTCCCTGCATTCTAACGAAATTTTAACTTTGCCCTCATACGCCCCTTACGGCAGAGTATTTAAATACTACCAACGAAAGGAGTGACAGCACATGAGAAGAGTGATAGTCACAGCGTTGGTAGTAACGAGCCTCGGCAGCGCCGCTATGGCGCAGACGGCTGCACCGCAGCAGACAGCGCAGACAAGCGCGCCGCAGCAGACGGCCGCGCAGAAGAGCTGGACGGACAACATCACGGTCAAGGGAGACATCCGCTACCGTTTCGAGCAGATCGGCGACGACTCGAAGCTGAACGCGGCAGGGGAGACGTACTCGCGGAATCGCAATCGCATACGCGCCCGTCTCGGTGTCGAAGCGAAGGTGAACAACAATCTGAAAGCGGCGGTAGAGCTCTCGACGGGACAGATGGACCCGATCTCCGGGAATCAGACGATCGGCGACGGTCTCGTCAAGAAAGAGATGAGGCTCAGCCTGGCCTACGCCGATTACAGCTTTTTCGGCGACAACCCGAACGAGGGCCACGCGCTGGCCGGAAAGATGAAGAACCCCTTCATGACGCAGCTCGACGATCTGGTGTGGGACGGGGACCTCTCCATGGAGGGTCTAGCCCTCAAGGGGCAGGCGGGCACGGGACTCGCCACGTTCCTGGGGACCGCCGGATATATGTGGATACAGGAGCGCTCGGACAAGGACGACACGATCCTCTTGGGCGGCCAGGGGGCGGTGAAGCTCGAATTCAAACCGGAGATCGCGCTCACCGTCGGCGGTACGTACTACAGCTATCAGAACATCGAGGGCTACGACGTGATCGACTGGGAGGGCAAGAACAACTCGTACGGAAACAGCACGGTGCACGGCTCGGTGAGCGGAACCACGACGAACAAGGCGTGGGCGTCGAAATTTGCGCCGGTGGTCTACTTCGGCCAGCTCGATCTCTGGATCGGGATGATCGGAGTACCTCTGTCTCTGTACGCCCAGGGGCTCACCAACGTGGACGCCGACGGTTACGATCAGGGTCAGATGTACGGCCTCTCCTTGGGCAAAGCGAAGAACCCGAGGACATGGGAGCTGGGATACAGCTGGGCCAAGCTCGAAAAGGACGCGACGCTCGGTATGTTCACCGATTCCGACCGCTGGGGAGGCGGAACGGACGGCAAGGGCCACAAGATCTTCGGAAAGTACCAGATCATGAAGGGTCTGCAGGCCGGCGTCAGCTACTTCCTCGACGAGAGAAAGATCGCGGACCCGGAGAGCACGAAGGACTACGACCGGCTGCAGATCGATATCTTGGCCACCCTGTAATCATCGCGGCGGCGCACCCGCCGCGGAGCACGCGAAGATCGAGGAACGAACGAAGAGAAAAGGAGAGACTATGAACTGGCTCAAAAACATGACAGCAATTATGCTCGTTGCGGCGCTCGGCGCGGGGGCCGCGGCGGCCAAGGACGCGAAACAGATCACCGTGGACGGCTCGACGACCGTAGGCCCGATCGCCAAGGCGTTTGCCGAGCACTACATGGCCAAGTACCCCGACGTGAACGTCACGGTGAGCGAATCGGGGAGCGGCAACGGCGCGAAAAGCCTGATCAACGCGACCTGCGACGTGGCGACCATGTCGCGTCCGATGAAGAACTCGGAACTCAAGGCCGCGCAGGATGCCGGCGTGCTCGCGATCGAGCACATCGTCGCGATGGACGGGATCGTGCTGATAGTGCACCCGAGCAATCCGATAGCGAACATGTCGATCGAACAGATCCGCGACATCTACAACGGCAAGATCAAGAACTGGAAAGAACTCGGCGGACCCGATCGGCCGATCGTGGTCATCAGCCGCGACACGAACAGCGGCACCTACGAGGCCTTCGAGACGCTCGTGATGAACAGGGAGAAGCTCGCCGGGAACGTCGAATACGTCGGAAGCAACGGTGCCATCCGCCAGCGCGTGTTGAGCACGGAGGGAGCCCTGGGGTACGTGGGCCTCGCGTTCACGGAGGGCGTGAAGGTGCTCACGGCGAACGGCATCGAAGCCACGCCGGAAACGGTGCTGGACGGGACGTACCCGATCGCCCGTCCGCTGTACATGTACACGAACGGCCGGCCGAAAAAAGGCACGCCTCTCTTCGGCTTCGTCGAGCTCGCCACGACCCCCGAAGGGAAGAAGATCGTGGAAGCTACGGGGTTCGTGCCGGTGAAATGATGACCGAGAAGACGGCATTGGACGCTGCGCATGCCAACAGGAGCGGCGCCCCGTCGCTCCTGTTGAGCCATCGGGCGCGCCGGCGGCAGCGCATCGTTTCCGGTTTGGGGAGCGGAGCGCTGCTCGCCGTCACGTCGCTCTCGCTG
Organism: uncultured bacterium; assembly: GCA_964645735.1. Lineage (GTDB taxonomy): Bacteria > Krumholzibacteriota > Krumholzibacteriia > WVZY01 > WVZY01 > CAZYCB01. The sequence continues at coordinate 4,880 of CAZYCB010000088.1, forward strand.
TTCGCCGTTCTCTTCATCTTCTATTTCATAGCGCGGGACGCCCTCCCGTTTTTCAAACTCGAAGGGGTGCGCGAGTTCTTCACGAGCACGCGCTGGTATCCCTCGGCGGAAAAGGCGGAGTTCGGCGCGCTCGCCATGTTCGTGGGGAGCGGCCTCGTCACGCTGGGGGCGATCGTCGTCGCGGTCCCCCTCGGGGTCTCCGCCGCAGTCTGCTTGAGCGACGTGCTGCCATTTTCGCTCCGCCAGTGGGTCAAGCCCGTCATCGAGGTGCTCGCCGCCATCCCATCCGTGGCCTACGGTTTTTTCGCCCTCGTCGTTTTCGCGCCTCTCCTCCAGGAGCGCGGCGGACACATGCTGGCGTGGACCGTGTGGGTCGTCGGAGTGCCCGTCGCGCTGCTCGGCATCGTCGTTCTGAGCGATCTCGCCACGGGGAAGCTCGATGACAAAAGGCGTACGCCGGTTCGATGGGGGATCATGATCCTTCTCGGCGCGGCGTCGATCGCGGGTCTCGCCGCGGCGGGCAGGGCCCTCGGCGCCCTGCACATCTCGAGCGGCACGAACGCGCTGAACGTGTCGATCATCCTCGGAATCATGGCGCTCCCCACGGTCGTGAGCGTGTCCGAGGACGCCCTCCAGGCGGTGGGCAGGGAGCTGCGCGAGGGGAGCTACGCCCTTGGCGCGACGCGCGCGGAAACGATCGTGAAGACGGTTCTACCCGCGGCGTCGAGCGGCATCCTCGCCGCCGTCATCCTGGGAGTCATGCGGGCGATAGGCGAGACGATGGTCGTCTGGATGGCGTCGGGGAACGCCGCACAGATTCCTCATCCGTTCTTCAATTTCCTGGAGCCGGTGAGGACGCTCACCGCCACGATCGCCGGAGATATGGGCGAGGCGGATCAGGTCACGGGTTCGTCGCGGTATCACGTGCTCTTCGCCATGGCGCTCTGTCTGCTGGCGGTGTCGTTCCTCTGCAACTTCCTCAGCGAGTGGATCATTCGGCGCGCCCGGAAGAAAGTCGGAGGGTAGGAGCCGTGCGCCTGGAGACGCGGAGAGTTCTCGACAAGTCGTTCGCGGGGACAGGCGTGCTCGCGATCGTACTGATGACCACCGCGCTCGTCGTTCTCCTCGCGCCGATGTTCGTCCGCGGATTCCAAGCGATCTTCTTCACGGCGACGGTCGAGCACAGGCGTCTCATGCTGGAGAAGTTCGACCGCGGCGACCGCATACGCGTCGAAGCCGAGATCGCACGAGCGACCGCGGCGCGCGAACCCGTATACGCTATGATCGCGGGGTTCGAGGCACACCTCGACAGCTCGAACTCCGAGGAACGCCGCACGTACGCCAAGCCGCTTCGAGAGTTCAAGAAAGAGATAGAAACGCTCCTAGGCCCCGCTCCCGACGCGGCTCGGCCGGCGCTCATGCGCGACCAGTACGGGCAGACGCGGTGGGATAGAGCGCGCGTGAAGCTTTCGCGAGTCCTTTACCGTGAAGTGTGGGACTATTCCGATCCAACGCGATCGGGCGTGAAGACGCTCGAGCCGCGGGCCGGAGACTTCGCGGGAACGCCGCTCGAGGCGCTCTTTCCCTATGTCGAAAAGCACATCGACGAGATGCTTCTCCCCCGGCGGACGGTGTACTGGCGGTTCTTGACCGATGAGTCATTCGATTCGCATTTCTTCGGCGGGATTTGGCCGGAGATCCTCGGTACGTTCTACCTCACGCTGGGAGCGATGCTCTTCGCCATTCCCATCGGCCTTATCGCGGCGATCTACCTCACGGAGTACGCCCGCGAGACGCGTCTCGTCGGTATGCTTCGGACGTGCATCAGCACGCTCGCCGGCGTACCGAGCATCGTGTTCGGCTTGTTCGGTCTCGCGTTTTTCATCAACACGCTCGGCGTGTCGAGTTCCAAGAGCGTGCTGGCAGGGTCAATGACGCTGGCTCTCATGATACTGCCCACGATTATCCGCGCCGCGGAGGAGGCGATACGGGCAGTCCCCGCCACGTACAAGGAAGCGGCGCTGAGCCTGGGGTCCGGACGCTGGCACACCGTGTGGACGATCATACTTCCCGCGGCGCTCCCCGGGATTCTCACGGGTATCGTGATCAGCATGGGACGTGCGGCGGGCGAGACGGCCCCGATCATCTTCACGGCTGCCGTGAGCGTGGGGAAACCCCTGCATCTCTGGCAGACGTTCAGTCAGCCCACACCCGCGCTCTCGTGGAATATCTACAACCTGGCCACCGAGCACGAGGCGGTGGACGAGATTCGCCACGTGCAGTTCGGTCTTGTTCTCACATTGGTCGGTCTGGTCCTTCTTCTCAACCTCGCCGCGATACTGCTTCGCGCGCGAATCGCGAAGAAGCTCAGAGGCTAGACGGAGGTTCTCGATGGAAGTCCTCTCATCGCACGTCGAGGCGAGGGAGTTCTCGGTCTTCTACCGGAGCAATCACGCGGTGAGGAACGTCACGCTCGGCATCCCCGCAGGCAACGTGACCGCGATTATCGGCCCGAGCGGGTGCGGGAAGAGCACGATTCTCCGGGCGATCAACCGTATGAACGATCTCGTCCCCGGTTGCAGGGTCGAGGGAGAGCTTCTCTTCGACGGACACAACGTCTATTCTCCCGACATCGACGTGGTGACCCTCAGGCGGCGGGTGGGAATGGTCTTTCAGAAGCCGAATCCTTTTCCGAAGACGGTGTTCGATAACGTTGCGTACGGTCCCAGGCTTCACGCCGAGGTGGGCGGGGGCAAACTCGCCGAGATCGTCGAGCGAAGCCTTCGGGATGCGGCGCTCTGGGAAGAGGTGAAGGACCGGCTCAAGGACAACGCCCTGGGGCTTTCCGGGGGACAGCAGCAGCGGCTCTGCATCGCGCGGGCACTCGCGGTGGCTCCCGAGATCCTGCTCATGGACGAACCGACATCGGCGCTCGATCCGAAAGCGACCACGCACATAGAGAATCTGATCGCCGAGCTTCGGGGGAAATACACGATCATCATCGTGACGCACAACATGCAGCAGGCGGCGCGCGTCTCGGACTTCACCGCGTTCATGTACGAGGGCGTGCTCATCGAGTACGGCTTGACCAAGGGGATATTCACCAAACCCAAGGAAAAACAAACCGAAGACTACATCACGGGAAGATTTGGATGATGCCGGCCCGGCGATGCCCGGACGGCGATCGATAACACGTCTCACGGAGGACGACATGAGAGCTCACATGCAAAGAGAAATCGAGAGATTGAAACAGCAGATCCTGGCGCTGGGCGCCGAAGTCGAGAGCGATCTTCGCACCGCGGTCCGCGCCATGGAGGACAGGGACCCGGTACTGGCCCAAATGGTCCTCGATCGCGAGGTGGTGACGGATGCCATGGAGGTCGACGTCGAGGAGGAGTGCCTCAAGATCCTCGCGCTCTATCAGCCCGTGGCCGCCGACCTGCGGTACATCGTCGCGGTCTTGAAGATCAATCGCGATCTCGAGCGGATCGGCGACCTGGGAGTTCATATCGCGGAGCGGGCGCTCTTTCTCTCCCAGAGACCCAAGATCGACATCCCCTTTCCGGTCGGCCGGATGGCCGAAATGTCGCAAGCGATGCTGAAAAAAGTCCTCGACGCCTTCGTCAATCTGGACGAAGCGGCGGCACTCGAGGTATGCGCCGACGACAGTGACGTCGACAAGGTTCACCGCGAGATCTTCCAGCGGGTCAAGGAGGCAGTGGTCCGCAACCCGCAGATGTTCGAACCCCTTCTCCAAATCCTCCACATATCCCGTTTCCTCGAGCGCATCGCGGACCACGCGACGAACATCGCCGAGGACCTGATCTACCTCATCGAGGGGCGCATCGTGCGGCATACGCCCGAGGTGTCCGACAAGGGGGAAAAGCCGGGGCCGTCTCCCGACGACCACTCGACCGAATGACTCTCGGGAAGGACGAACGCCATCCGCGTTGACCTCAGGGGACCCGATGGATGCCATGCTTGTCGACCTCAGGGGACCGGGCGAACGGCAAACTGATTGACCTGCCGTCGGCTGGAGCGGTACTCTATGGGCGGCGTCGAGCCGGCGGCCTGCACCGGCGAGGAGCGCCGTCATCGTGTATATTGGACGCGTGGCCCCGTAGCTCAGTCGGACAGAGCAACAGCCTTCTAAGCTGTGGGTCGCAGGTTCGATTCCTGCCGGGGTCACCATTCTATTTGCAGCCCCCCTTCAGAAGCCTTCCAAGCCGTTGGACGAAGACTCTCCCGGTACTTCCCGATAGAAAAGTAAGAAATCTCCGGCCCCGCAGTTGCCGCCTCGGAGTTTCGCTGCTAAGTTTTAGATGTCAAAGAGGGGGGGGCTGGATTAGGAGCGCTCGCCTGAGTAAAGGAGGTGTCTATCGACTGAAGTGTAACGATACTGAGTCCTACTTCCCTTGACTCAGGGTTGACTTGCCTGGCGCCGGGCGAGGCGGACCATCTTTTCCCACCTATCCGCCTCACCCGGCCAGTCGTTTCTGGCCCCCAAAAAACTGGGCCAGCAACCGCTTGTGGCGTCGGACGTTCTCTGCTAGAATTCCGTTTGCCCCCGCTGGTGCCGGCGGTGTACGTTTCGTCGGCCCACGGTTTTCCTGGGGCACCCCATACGGTGGACGTAGCTCAGCTGGTTAGAGTCCTGGATTGTGGATCCAGTGGTCGCGGGTTCGAGTCCCGTCGTCCACCCCATCTTGAAAACGACGAAGCCGTCCGGATTTTCTCCGGACGGCTTTTTCGCCGCTGCAAGGAACGTTCAAGCCGGTTCAGATGAACCCCATTTTCTCTTTTGCTTCCTTCAACGTCGCCGAGGCGATCTTCCGCGCCGCGTCCGTCCCGTCGCGAAGGTGCCCCCAGACCTCATCGGGTTTGGCGGCGAGTTCGCGCCGTTTCTCGCGGAACGGAGCGAGGTACGCGGCAAGCCTCTCGGCGAGCGTCGATTTGAGATCGGCGTAGCGGATCTTGCCTTCCTTGGCGTCCTGGTCGAACTTCGCGGCGCATTCCGTGTCGATCGCGGCGAGAATCGTGATCAGGTTCCGCGCCCCGGGCCCCACGTCGCCGGTCGTCCCGACGTCGGTGACCGCCTTCTTGAGCTTGGACGTGATGCTCGCCGGTTCCTCGTCGAGCGTGATGAAGCTCTTGTCCGTGTCGCTCTTGCTCATCTTGTTGTCGGGGTTCGTGAGCGACATGATCCGCGCGCCCTT
>CAZYCB010000089.1:0-1845 GCA_964645735.1 uncultured bacterium
GCTCACCACCGCCGATCAAGAGGTGGCGAACCGCCTGCGCGGCGTGCGGGCTCCGGTGCTCGTGGCGGTGAACAAGGTCGAGAGGAAAGAGACGCAGCACGCGTCGGCCGAGTTCTACAAACTGGGGTTCGAAGAGGTCTATGCGATCAGCGCGCTGCATGGAGAAGGAGTCGGCGACCTTCTCGACAGCCTTGTCGCGCGGCTGCCGAAGCGCGCGGCAACAATTTCCGATGACCAGCTCAAACTGGCCGTCATCGGGTGTCCGAACGTCGGCAAGTCGAGTCTCGTAAACCGCCTCGTGGGATCGGAAGCGGCAATCGTGGACTCGAGACCCGGCACGACGAGAGACAGCATCGACCTCCGCGTCCGTTGGGAGGGGCGGTCGATCGTTCTCGTGGACACGGCGGGGATCAAAAGAAAGTCCCGAACGACCGATGGGCTCTCGGCGCTTTCCGCTCTGAAGAGCATCGACACCATCTCGAGGGCGGACGTGGTGGCGCTCGTTCTCGACGCGTCGCGGGGCATCTCGAATCAGGATGTCAAGGTGGCCAGCTACGCGCACAAGGCCGCCAAGGGGATCATGGTTTGCGTGAACAAGTGGGACCTGGTCGAGAAGGACAACCGGTCGACGTCCTCCTTCGAAAGCGCGTTCCGACGGGAGTTCGCGTTTCTCAGCTACGCCCCTGTCGTGTTCGTATCGGCACTCAGCGGCCAGCGTGTGAGCCGTGTCTATACCCTCGCGTGGCAGATCAAAGAGGCGAGGGAGAAAAGACTTGCGACCAGCGAGGTGAATCGTTTTTTCGAGGAGAGTACGAGCGAGTATCCGCCTCCCTGGTACAGCGGCGGGAACGGCAGGATCTACTATGCGACGCAGATCGAGGTGGCGCCCCCGACGTTCGCTCTCTCCGTCAACCAACGGGCTTTTTTCGGCCGGTCGTATCTGCGGTTTCTCAACAACCGCCTGCGGGAGCGCTATGGATTCGAGGGAACGCTCATAAGGATCAAATTGAAGGAACACTGATCGATGGCAAGCGCTCGTGCCATAGAGGTTCTCGTCGTCGTGATCGTGGCGTACATCGCCGGGGCGATCCCTTTCAGTTACATCGCAGGCAGGGCGTTCGGCGGGATCGATCTGAGAAAACACGGGAGCGGGAATCTCGGCGCCTCGAATACCTTCAGGCTGCTCGGGGGCAAGATCGCTCTCGGCGTGCTGGCCGGCGACCTTGCAAAAGGTTTTCTCCCGGTGTACTTCGCTCCAGCGTATGCGCCCTCGCATGCAGTGCCAGCCCACTGGCTGATGATCGCAGCGGCTTTCTCCGCGATTATTGGCCACATGTTCTCGGTATTCGTGGGTTTCAGCGGCGGGAAGGGAATCGCGACGACAGCGGGGGCGTTTCTGGCTCTCTCGCCCAAAGTGCTTCTCTTAACTCTGGCGATCTTCATCGCGGTGTTCGCGGCCAGGAGGATTGTCTCGCTCGCGAGTATCGCGAGCGCAGCCGCTCTCCCGTTAGTCGTGCTGCTGCTCGACAGAACCGGCGTGGCTCCGTCGCACTGGTCGCTTCTCGCCGCGTCCCTGGTCATCACGATCGTGGTTCTCGTAAAGCACCGCGGGAATATGAAACGTCTGTTTGCCGGCACTGAGCCGGCGCTCCGTAGAGTGAAACGGTGAACGATGGGGGACCGCCTCAACATAACCGTGCTCGGCGCAGGGAGCTGGGGTCTAACGCTCGCGATTCTGCTCGGCGAGAACCAACACCGCGTTGTCCTCTGGGAACTCTACGAAGACCACGCGGAGGAAATCCGGCGGACACGCGAGAGCAAGAAGTTCTTGCCGGGGATCCGGCT
>CAZYCB010000090.1:0-2522 GCA_964645735.1 uncultured bacterium
GTCACGCTCGCCAACAGCACATCGTCGGCTGCCACATAGACTCCGGCACCGTTAACCGCATAGCCCACAGTATTCACCGTAACGGTCGCGCGGCTGTCACCCCAGATTTGGCACGGCTTGTTGACGTTCAGGGCCTCCGCGTACGTCCCCCCCCCGCCAAAGACTCCGATGAAAACGATGCAGGGATAGGTCGTCACGGGGATCGCGTCGATCGCGGCCTGGATCGTATTGTAACATGCGTACGGATCCGGAGCCGGATTGGCCTTCACATAATAGTCGAGACGAACTTCATCCGCCGCAATGTTGGCGAAGGTGTTCCCCGAGATCGCCGGTGATGCGCAGGCCGAAATGATTCCATTGTCGCAGTCGTGGATGTCGTTGTTCGTGAGCGCCGACTGCGAACCTGTCCAGACGTCGATCCCCGAAGACGCCCACGCGGTCGTGCCGGGCCCCGACTTGCATTCGGAGATCTCGTTGTCATCCACGGTCGGGTTACCTGAGTAGACCGAGATCCCGTAGTTCATCCGACCCGAAACGAGCCCCCCAAGACCTGTGACAGTGTTCCCCGAGATCATGCCGCCGTCCATGTTCAGGATGACGTCGTCCCGAGTGTAGATCCCAATCCGCCCGAAACCGTAAACGTTGTTGTCCTTGACGTCGATCTGGCTGTCTTGCCGGCGCACGGCCAAACCCGCCGCGCCCGGATACGAGACGTTCTTAATCTCGTTATTGTGTATGTTTCCATCGGTCCCGGCGGTGGCGTACACACCGTACTGGATGTCTTTCCCGGTCCCATCGATGGTGAACCCGGATAAATCGACTACCGCTCCATTCGTAATCTTCACGATGTACTGCGTCACACCCGCGGTGCCCGTGATGAATGAGCTTCCCGTCCCTACACCTTGGATGGTGAGGCTCTTACCGTCGATCACGATGGCCTCGGCGTACGCCCCCGCCGCAACGACGATCACATCACCCGAAGTCGCCGCCGCAGTGATCGCGTCCCCAATCTTCGTATGGTCGTAACTCCCCCCTGGCCCTACGGTAATCGTCGAGCCCGTCCCCAACGGCGCCCTTTGCAGAACCACAGGCGGCACCATCTGGCCGATCGGTTCCGGATCCTCGAAAGGTGATGCCGGTGACGCCTTCGATGTCACTGGTTTTGGTGTATCGGCAACGGCCGCCGCAGCGAACATGACCGTCACCAACAGCACGACGCTGAATAGAAGACACTTTCTCATAATTCCCTCCCAACGCTGTTACGAACTTCTGGGCTCATCTCCGTGAACCCTGTGTACTGGACATCCATCGAAGAAGGATCGGCTCAGGATCAAGGCCCCCGAACGCGTGACACGGAGTGTCTCCTTTCGTTCATTGCCGCATCCCGCGCGGGAGGGGCGCCCTCGGCGCCCCCCCCCGCGCAAGCGCTTCCTCCTCGGCTCTACTTCAGAAGCAACATCTTCTTGGCCGGTGACACGTACCCCGGTGCCGTCATCCGGTAGAAGTACACCCCCGTGTGAACCTGGTTGCCGCCACCGTCCCGGCCGTCCCAGGTCGCCACGTGACGCCCTACATCCTCACGCCCGCTCACCAACGTCCGCACACGATGACCCGAGACGTCGTAGATCTCGATCCTTACCTCTCCCGATACCGCTACGTCGTATGTGATCGTCGTCACGGGATTGAACGGATTCGGATGATTCTGCATGAGCGCCGTCGTCATCGGAACGTACGGCGTCTCGGCCCCGCCGCCCGGTAGCGTCACTTCGTCGCCGTTGTTGTTCACGTCTCGAAGATCCACCGAGGCGATCCGAGCCGATGAGGCCGCCGCCTCCCGAACCACCACTCGCGCCACCTCCCCCGTGTACTCGAACGCCCTGTCGATCCCGAGCGCCGCCACACAGAGCTCCACCTCTCCGTTCTCCCGCTCGATCACACCGAAGAAGTGCTCCGAGCCCTTCCCCGTCAGCTCTCTCGATGCCGTCGCGCTCTCGAGCGCGTTCCCTATCCCGTACGAGAGCTTCAGCGAGAACCCTTTGAGCACCTCCGCCTTGTTGTCGATCATGACCGCGTAGGTCGACGTCTCTCCCTCTCTCGACACGAGAACCAACCGGAAGCTCACACGCTCACCCAAGGGAATCCCCTCGGTGCGCGCCAGAAGCTCCCCGCTCGTCCCCAACGCCGTCACCTTCCCGTAGTTCATCGCCAGAATCATCAGATCCTCGAAGTTGACCGCGTCGTCCGGAAGCGGTATCCCGAACCGGCGACGGTCGTCCGTGGGACCGAAGTCCGCCTCCACGTTCCACGTCGGCCCTCCCTGCACCTGCGCAAACGTCACAGAGAACGCCGCCACGTCTTGCGAGTTGATGATCCCGTCGCCCACTCCGGCCGTGATGATGTCTCCCAGCCAGTAACTTGTCGACCGGTCGAACGTCCCCTCGACCGCCGTCGAGTAGTTCCCCGCACAGTCCTTGCTGAACGCCGTGTAGTAGTAAATGTCCCGCGGCGTGCGAGGACTATCG
>CAZYCB010000091.1:0-17648 GCA_964645735.1 uncultured bacterium
CCGCCTGTGGAATGCGGAGCACGTCGAGCGTGCCCGATTCGAACTCGGCGATGCGTGTAAAGGCTTCGGGGATCACGCGGAAGACGACGCGAGAAACGTGAGGCTCGCCGGACGGGTAGAACCGGTTCGGCACCAATTCGAGGAAATCGCCTCTCTCCCATTTCGACAGCACCCAGCGCCCCGATCCGACCGGCTGACCTGCCGCCGCCCCCGCGTCTGCATCCGGCGCAGGCCGAGAACTCCCGTTTCCATCGGTCTTGACGATGTACGCCGCGGGCATGGCGAGAAGATCGAGGAATGGCCTGAAAGGCTTGTCGAGTTCGATGACGACGGTCGAGTCGTCCGGGGCGGCGAGCCCCGCGAGCGACGACGTGCCACCCGAGGCGAAGTCTCCGGCGCCGCGTATGCGATCGAGCACCCACTTCCGCGGGGATCGGCTCGCCGGCGAGAGGACTCCCTCGAAGCTCGACAGGACGTCGCGGGCCGCGAGCTTCGTCCCATCCGAGAAACGCGCGCGTGTGTCCAGGTGGAACACATAGCGCGTGCCCTCTCTGCCGATCTCCCAGCTCCGCGCAGCGTCGGGGATGACGTCGCCCTGCGAGGAGAAACGAACGAGCCCCTGGTACACGAGGGAACAGATCTGACCCTCGGCCACGTCGACGACGAACGGAGGATCGAGGCGGTTCGGGGAGGTTTCGAGCGCGAGGTAAAGAGTTTCGCCCTCGGGAAGCTGTGTCGAACAGCCCGCGAGCGAGGCGGCAATGAAGATGCAAGCGGCGAGACGTCTCAAAGTTGACTCGTATCCGTCAAACGGTAATCCCCCAGACCGGAGCGGTCCCAGAAAACGAATCTCCGGTTTTCCTTGTAGTAGTACCAGATGAGGTATTCGCCCTCGAACTGGGGTTCGATCTTCACTTCCATGTGGTCGGGTTCGCCGTACTTGACGTACACCTTTCCCCTGTCGCTCCGCCAGCCCGGAGCGGCGTCCGAATAATGCTCGATCGCGAACTGCACGCGGCGCAGGTGCTCTTCGAGAGCCTCGTTCTCGGCGGTGCCGGGCGTGGGGTCGCGCCGCGCCCAGAACGCCTCCCACAGACGGCCGCGTTCGCTCTCGGGGGCGCGTTTGAACTCCTCTACTTCTTCACTCTCTCCGATGAGCGACAGCACGGCGGTCGTTCTGTCGATGTCCTTCGTCAACATCGCCCGGGTGTACGCCAGCACGAACGAGAAAGCGGACGTGGCCTGCCGGAACGGGTCGGTCTGGACCGCCTTCACGTGGAATTCGTACGCCCCCGGAGCCCACTCGTCCACGTCGAGATACACGGCGAACTGATTCTGAAGGCCGACGATTCTGATGCCCGTCCGTCCGTAGGCGTGGACGACGTCCTGTTTGTCGACGACCTCGAAATACAGCTCGCATCCCACCGAATCGCTCCCCTCTTTCTCCGAATACACTTCGAAGACGAGGAGGGGATGCTTGTCGAGATCGGCGAAAACCGCCTTCTCCTTCTCGCGCCCGTGAAGGTCGTCGTACGCGCTCGCCTGGGCCATCGCGGGGAGGACTCGCGAGGTGTCGATGTCCGCCGCGAAAAGACGAGGTTTCCCCACGCCGATGCCCGCTTGCAGAAACACGGGCACCGTCACCGGCACCTGCTTCTCGAACAAGCGCTGCGTGTTTTTCACTTCGACCGAACACGCGACGACATACTCTCCGGGCGCGACCTGGAACTGCTTGGAAGCCCTCGTTGTTCTCGTAACGGATCGCGTCTCTTCGTAGTCCGCGACGACGACACTGCCCGTGACGACCGCGGTTTCCACGAGCTTCTTACTCTCGTCGAGGATCTTGACGTACACGGCGTAATCGCTCTCGTAGACGCCGTTCTTCCTGAGGAAAATGAGACTGGTGTAAGGGATCTCGACGCTCACCCCGACCGTGGGACGGCGCTCGGGGTCGAAGAAGGCGTGCGCGAGGAGAGAGAAACCGGCTTGCCGCGGGCCCTCCCCGGGAGAAGGCAGCTGGAATCCCGAAGCGGATCCGGCAAGGGACACAAAGAGAAGGCATGCGGACACGATGCGCACGTCGCCACCACCTGACTGGTGAATCTATGTCTCGTTCGGCCCGGCGGGCAAGCGAAATCGCGGTCACTCGTAGCGAAGCGCATCCACGGGGTTGAGACGGGCGGCCCGGCGCGCGGGGTAGATTCCGAACACGATCCCGACGACCGCGGAGAACGCCACGGCCACGATGGTCCAGATGGGGGAGAAGCGGAAGGGGAAATGGATCTCGCGAGCGATGAACATGGCGAAGAGAACGCCGAGCGCGGTCCCGATGACGCCGCCGATCCCGGTGAGCGTCGCTGATTCCATGAGGAACTGTTGGACGATGTCCTTCTTGGCCGCACCGAGCGCCATGCGGATGCCGATCTCCCTCGTCCTCTCGGCGACGGAGATGAGCATGATGTTCATGACGCCTATGCCTCCGACGACGAGGCCGATCGACGCGATGATCATGAGGACGGCACTGATGGCGAGCGTCACTTTGGAGACCACCTGGATAAACGACTCGCTCGTCGTGACAAAGAAGTTGTTCCTCTCGCCGGGCTCGAGCCCGTGCCGGGATCTCATCACCTGCGTGACCTGCTCCTTCGCATCCTCGAGAGCGTAACCCTCCTTGACGTTCGCGAAGATCGCCGGGTCGTCGTTCTCCGTCTCGAAGTCCTTCAGAAAGGTCGTGTGGGGAACGACGACGAAGTTGTTCTGAATCGAGCCGATGAAGTGCTCGCGGTTGGCGATCGTGCCTATCACGCGGTAGTGCTGAGTCTTGATCTTCACCGTCTTGCCGATGGGGTTCTCGTTGGGAAAGAGATCCTTGGCCGGGCCATACCCCAAAACGACGACCCTCTGCCTCTGCCGGGTTTCGATTTCCGTGAAGAATCTCCCGTTTTCCATGGAGAAGGAGAAGATCTCGGGAAACGTGTGCCAGGAGCCATCGATCTCGATCGGCGAGGTGTGTTCCCCTTCTCTGTAGAGCACGTTGGTGACGTCGAACTGTCCGTTGATGAAGCACACCTTGTCCAGGGCCGGGCATTGCTCGACGAGTGCCGACGCATCCTCGCGCTTGAGCTTCTTGCGGCGGAGAAGCTCCTCCTCGTCGACGTTTCCTTCGAACATATCGAACCGCGACACGACGAGATAAGGGCGATTGGAGGACTCGAGATCGCTGTTGATCTTTCTCACGAGCCCCGTCATCACGGTGACGATCGACAGGATCGCCATGATCCCTATCGCGACGCCGAGGATGAGCAGACTCGACCTCATCTTGTGGGTCCGTATGACCTCGAAGGCCTGCCGGACGTTTTCCCAAATGAGGGTTCGTTTTCTCGCTTCAACGGCCAACGCGTCCCTCCTTGACGGGCACGCCGCATCACTCGCGGCGCAGAGCCTCGACGGGGTTCAATCCCGCCGCCTTCACCGCGGGATAAGTGCCGAACACGAGTCCGATCACCAGGGTCGCGCCGAAGGCGACCGCGACGATCGCCGCGTCGAACGAATACGGAATGGGCGTGAGCACGGAGACTAGCAGCGCGATGAAGATTCCGATCAACATCCCGAAGAGTCCGCCGAAGAACGAGAGCGTCGAGGACTCGACGAGAAACTGCCACGTGATGTCGCGCTTGCGCGCTCCAAGGGCTTTCCTCACCCCCACCTCGCGCGTCCGCTCGGTGACGGCAACGAGCATCGTGTTCATCAGAACTATGCCGCCGGCGACGAGCGAGATGCTCACGAGCACGAGGAGGGCGATCATTATTCCCCCGCTGATCTTGCGCCACAGAGCGACGAGCTGCTCGCTCGTCGTGACCGAAAAATCGTCGCGGTCGTTCGGGCGCAGATGGTGTCGAGTCCTCATGGCGACGCGAGCCTCCTCGATGGCCAGGGGAAGCCGCGCCACGTCCTTCGCTTTCACACGGATCTCGATCGATTGCTGCGGACCGAACACCTTTTGGAAGGCGCCGATCGGCAGGATCGCAAATCGGTCCTGGCTCTGGCCGAGGACCGACCCTTTCTTCTTCGCCACGCCCACAATGTCCACGTGCCGGTCCCCGAGTCTGATCGTCGCCCCGATCGGCTCCCGGGGTTCGATGAGTGTCTCGTACACCTCCCATCCGATGACAGCCACCGGTGCGTTCGTGTCCACGTCGAGCCGGCTGAGGTGCCTGCCCCACTCGAGCTCTATGTTGTCGAGGAAGGGATAGAACTCATCCTGGCCCCGAACCGACATCTGCCGGACGGTCTTCCCGGCGAAGCTCACCCTGACGCTGCCGGAAACCGACGCGCTGACGTACTCCGCCTCGTCGAGCGAGGATCTTAGAGCGACGAGGTCCGTTCGCCGCACCGGCGGGTTGTGTTTGAGCGCCTGGAGGAACTCCTCGAAGTCGGTGATCACCTCGAGCCCATTGAACCTCTCGATCGTGAATACATTGCTCCCCTCCTCGGCCACTTTCTCGCGGGCGTAATTGTCTATTCCCCGCAGCAGGGACGCCACCGCGATCACCGCCATGATTCCGACGATGTTACCGAGGAGGGTGAGAAACGTGCGGAGCCTGTGCGTGGCGAGCGCGTTTAGCGCGATCCTTATGCCTTCGAAGAGCAGTCGCATCGGAGGCCTGTCATTTGGATGTTTTCTTTGCCGCTGACTTCTTCACCGGTTTCACCGGATCTCCGTTCTTGAGATCGTTGATCGCCTTGAACGGGCCGCTGACGATCTCGTCCCCCGCGTTCAACCCCTTGATGACTTCGAAGTAGTTGCTCCCCGCTATCCCGACGACGACGGGCGCGAAAACTGCTTTTTCGTTCTTGACGACGAACACGCCTTCGACTTCGTCCTTCGAGTTGCCTTCTTCGTCCTCTGCGTCGTCCCCGCCCTCCGCGTCGTCCTCCACACCGGCCTTCGAGGTGTCGCCGGGGGCGGACTCCGTCCCGTTTTTCAATTCGGAACTCCGCCGCAACGTGAGGCATTGGATCGGAACGGAGACGGCGTTCTTGACCGAGGCCACTTCGATATCGACGTTTGCCGAGAGCCCCGGACGGACACTGGGAATCGAGTCCTTCACGGCAACGACGACTTTGAAATCTACAGACGTCTGTCCAAGTCCGAGCTGCGACCGGATGGCGCTGTTGCCGACCTCCGTCACCACGCCGTGGAAGGTGGTGTCCGGGTGGGCGTCGAGCTTCACCTCGGCCGGCTGCCCCACTTTCACGTAGATGACTTCGGTTTCATCGACGAGCACTTCCGCTTCGATCTGCGACAAATCGGATATCGTGAGGAGAACGGTTCCCGGGTTGTTCAGCGTACCCATGATGGCGCTCTCGCCCTCGTCGACGTTGAGCGTCGTGATCGTGCCCGGTATGTCCGCCGTTATCCTCACCTCGTGCAGATCGTGCGTGGCCTTCTTGAGGTTCGCGCGCTGCTGGGCGAGGTTCTCCTCCGCCGACTTGACCGCGGCATTCGCCACGTCGACGGCGAGCCTCGCGTTCCTCAGCTCCCCCTCGGACACGAGCTGCTGCCCGAAGAGGCTCTCCGCCTTGTTGAGATCGTACTTCGCCTTGTCGCGGCTCGACTTCTCCATGTCGAGCGCCGCCAGCCCCGAACGTATGGCCGCCTCGAGCTGGTCGACCGCCGATTCGTAGTCGGTGGGGTCGATCTGGAGGAGGAACTGGCCGCGTTCCACGCTGTCGCCCTCGCGGACGGCCAGCGCCGTGACCTTGCCGATCGCCGAGGCGCTCACGTCGAGCTGCTTCTTGGATCGGATATTTCCCGATGCGGAGACCATCTTCGTGATGTCGCGAGCCTTTACCTTCGCCGTCTGAACCTCCACCTTCGATCCGCCCTTGACGAGATTCAACACGACGAAGATGGCGATCACGACGACGACGCCGGCGGCAATGAACCACTTCTTCACGGGAGCCTCCCTGCTCGAACGTTCCTAAGCATTCCTCGTATCGGACTCGATTTTTCCATCCCGGATTCGAACGATCCGGTTGCAGAAGCGCGCGATGTGATCCTCGTGCGTGACGACGATGATCGTGTTCCCCCGCTCGTGGAGCGACGTGAACAACTCCATGATCTCCGTTCCCGACTTGCTGTCCAGGTTTCCCGTCGGCTCGTCGGCGAGGATCAGTGACGGGTTGTTGACGAGCGCCCGCGCGATCGCGACCCTCTGCCTCTGCCCGCCTGAGAGCTCGTTGGGACGGTGCGTGGCCCGATCCTCGAGGTTCACGGCGCGGAGAGCCTCCCACATCCGATCCTTGCGGTCTTTCCCGTCGAGTCCCGCGTAGATGAGCGGCAGCTCGATGTTCTGCAGCGCCGTGGCCCTGGGCAGCAGATTGAACGTCTGGAACACGAATCCGATTTCCTTGTTGCGGATGTGCGCGAGATGGTCGTCGGCGAGCTGCGTCACGTCTCGGCCGGCGAGTTCGTAGAGACCGGAGGTAGGCGTGTCCAGGCAGCCGATGATCGTCATGAACGTGGTCTTGCCCGACCCGGAGGGGCCCATGAGCGCCACGTATTCGTTCTTCTCGATGTCGAGATCCACTCCGTCGACGGCACGTATCACCTGCGTGCCCATCTCGAAGTGCTTTTTTATGTCGGACATGTGGATCAGCATGAGTCCGTATTTCGCTGGAGCGCGCCCCCTAGTCCACCTCGACGGCCCGCCCCGTCGCGCGCAAAAGATCTGCCTTCGCGATCAGATGGTCGCACGTCGCGTCCACGAGATTCCCCTGGGCCACCTGGAGAGCCACAGCGGCTTCGATCGTCTCGAGTATCGTTCCCGCCCCCACGCGGTACCGCTCTTCGGCGAGCTTCACGTTCTCCTGCGCCTGGGAAACGGTCTCCTCCGACACTCGGATCCGCTCCTCCGCCTCCTTGAGTACGAGGGAGAGCTGTTTCACTTCGAGGATCGCGTCGAGCTTCGCTTGTTTGAGTTCCTGTTCGACGATGCGCCGTTCGGCTTTGGCTTGCTGGATGTTCGACTTCGTCGCGAACCCGTCGAAGATGTTCCAGCTGAGCTGCACTCCGAGGCCCCACGAGTACTCGTTCTTGAAGAAATTGGCGTTGTCGGGGAAAGCCCGGTCGCTCCACCGGTACGACACCCCACCGGCAATAGAGGGCCACCGGCCGTTCTCCGTCGCCGTGAGGCCGTCCTCGGCGGCGAGAAGCCTGTTCCGTCCCGCCTGGAGATCCGCGCGGTGGGCGAGCATGTATTCGACCTCTTTGTCGAGATCGGGCTCGACGACCTCACTCTCCAGCGAACTCTCCACGTCGAAGGCTTCGTCCATCGGGAGGTTCAGAAGCGACGCGAGCCTCGCCCTGGCGAGTTCCTCGTTGTTCTTCGCCGTGATCGACTGGAGCCGCGTGTTGCCCAGCCGTACCTTGGCCTGGAGCACGTCGGCGCGCGTGTTGGATCCGATCTTGAAAAACGCCTCGACCTGATTGAGATTGCGCCCGGCGGCGGCAACCGCTTCTTCCTGGACTTTCCGCATGTTCTCCTTGCGCACCACGTCGTAGTAGGCCCGTATCACCTGGGCCGTGACGACATCCTTCTGGTACTGGAGATCGTACGTGGCCGCCTCCGACGATTTCTTCGCGCTCGAGATGTTCTTGACGGTCGATCCCCAGTCGAAAAGCAGTATGCTGGACGACACGCCGAAGGAGTAGTTCTCGTAGTCGAAACCCGACTGCTGGATCGCACGGCCCTGAGCGTCGGTGTAGATCGAGCTCGTCGGGCCGGAGTAGGCGTGCCCGCCGTAGAAACTCGCTGACAGATCCGGCAGGAGAGCACCCTGGCTCCGCAGGATCTGCTGTCTCGATGTCTGAAGCCTCTCCCTGTAGATCCCCACCGTAGTGGAGGCGTCGATCGCTATGTCCAGCGCCTCCTTGAGGGAGAGCACTCGGGTTTGCGCCCCGCTCTGGACAGCCGAGAGAATACAGAAGAAAAGACCCGCGATGACGACCGAACTCTTTCTCATTTTTCACTCTCCGGAATGTGCGCGAGGATGATTCAGGCGACGTACATTCGTCTTACGAAAGTCTTCGGAATTTGTTGCGATTATAGGCCCTTGGCCGGTCCGTTGAAAGCGAAAACGCCCCTGCGCCGATGGGGTGGGAGTGGAGGTTTTCCCCGGCCACCGCGACCCGTCGGGCGGCCGCATCGCGCCCGGGCGACAGCACCCTGCTCGCGCCCGAGCCTCTGGTTCGGGCTGCCGCACTCCGATTTGACCGCCCGTACCCTTCTCAATCGAGACGGAAAACGAATGGGATCATCACGTGGGCTTTGACGGGTATCGTCCGCTGCTTCGCGGGTTTGAACCGGCATTTCATCGCCGCCCCGATCGCCGCCTGCTGCATTTCGATTGCGGCGTCCGAAGACAGGATTTTCGCGTCGAGCACCCTTCCGTCGGCACCGACGAGGACCCGGACGCGCACAGTACCTTCGATCCCTGCTTCGCGGTATATCAGCGGGTATTCCGGCGTGACGAATTCGACGAGAATCGGGGACTCGTCGAATGCGATGAATGTTCCATCGTTCGCGTCACCCTCGAGAGGAGGCGGCGGCGGGGGCATGTCCGCGAGATCATTGAACGTCGTTTCAGGCAGCGTCAGATCTTTGCCATCGTCGTCGCTCGCCGCCTCGACGTTCACCTGCGGCATCACGATCTCCTTCGGCGGCGCGATGAATTCGATCTCCTGAGGAATATCGACGAGCTCGAACCTCTCTTCCTTGAGCTGGTAGGGCTCGAAGGTGATCGGCGGAGTGATGACGAAAAAAATGGCGTGGATCACGACCGCCAGCCCGAGCGATACCCGGACGTACTTGGAGTACTTCGCCTTGAATTCCGTGTTGGCCTTCGCCGAGATGAAGGGCATCGATAGACTAGCCCCCTCCCGCGTCGGACTGCTTGGCGGCGGTAAACGACAACCGAACGGCGTTGGCCTTCTTGAGCTCCTCGATGACGGCCGAGATCTCACGGTTCGGCGTGCGGACGTCGGCGTTGAACGCCACGATGAGCGCCGGGTTTTCCTTGAGGATCTTCGACATGATGTCCCTGACCTGTGCGATTCCGACGAGCTTGTCCTGAATCGAGATCTGACCCGTCCGATCGACCCAGATACGGACGACAGTCTCTCGTTTTTGACTCACCACCGTTTCTGCTCTGGGAAGCGTGATGGGAAGCCCGGTCTCCATCCTGAAGATCGTGGTCGAAACGAAGAAGATGAAAAGCAGAAACGAGATGTCCGCCATGGACGCGGTGGGGATCTCGTTCTTGGCCCTGATCCCGCTCGTGATCACTCGTCGACCTCCAGAGACTTGAGCGATATCCTGCGCGCGTCGGCCAGCCGGAGTTCGTCCAGCACGTCCACCATCACCCCATATTCACTCTGCGGGTGAGTCTCGACCACCACGACGAGGTTCTCGTTCTCCGCGAGTTTGCTTTCGACGATCGTCCTCAGCTCGGCGAGCGTCGCTGGCTCTTTGTCCACAGCGATCGTCCCGTCCGGTCTCGTTTGGACCACGCAGACAGCGGATCTCTTGACCTTCAGCGTTCCCGATGTTCGCCCCGGCAGCGCGAGAGGTATTCCCTCTTCGAGAGCGAACATGCACGTCGACAGGAAAAAAATGAGGAGCAAGAAGGAGATGTCGGGCAGCGACGCGGTGGGAATCTCCTGCGTCGGCGCGATGCCCTCTCTCTTTTTTTTCATCTCAGTCAGCCTCCGGGCCCAGCCGCGATCTAGCGGTGCATCTCCATGAGCACGTTCACCAATTCAGCGCTGGATTCTTCCATGTCGACAACGAAGCGCGAAATCTGGGATACGAAATAGTTGTGCATCGTATTCACGGGGATGGCGATGCAGAGGCCAACGAGCGTGGTGATCAGCGCTTCCTCGATTCCCGACGCCACGACTTTGGCGCTCACCTGCTCGGCTTGTGCGATGGCCCCGAACGCGTTGATCATTCCCGACACCGTCCCCAAGAATCCGAGCAAAGGGGCGACGTTGCCGACAGTAGATAGCCAAATGAGCCCTCGCTCCAGGAAATGCATCTCGATCGCGCCCGATGTCTCGATCGCCTTGGCGACGGCGTCGGGCCCCTGGGCGGAACGCAGCAGCCCTGAATGGAGGATCGCGGCGACAGGACCCCTTGTGTTCTCGCACTCCTCCAACGCGGCGTCGACTCCCTTGTCGCGGAGCGCGGTCACCGTCCGCCCCAGGAGCTGCCGCACATTCGTGCGGGCCCGCGACAGAGTCCACAATCGCTCGATGATGAAAACGAGGCCGACGATCGAACAGAAAAGCAGCGGGTGCATGAAGATACCGCCCCTCGCGTAGAGATCGCCGAGCCCGCTGTGCCTCAGGCGGTACCCGAACCCGCCCTGGTCTTTCTTGATGCGGGCCTGGACCTCCCTGGCGAGCGCCGTGGAGTCGTTGGCCGCCATGGCGAGCGAGTCGCTCTCGGGAATCGCAGCGCTCGCCGACCGGACGGCTGCCATCGTTTGTTCGGTACGTCCGTGCGGCGAAAGCGCGAGCACGGCCAGCACGACCGCCCCACAGACCAACGCTCCAACGACACATCGCTTCGCACGCATCGTAGCCAACTCCTTTGCTCGAGTGACCGATCGTCGGCCGAGAGACCATCGCGGCAGTCCGCCGCGGGGACGCGTCGATGCCCACCCGAGGGCACCGCCGAAGTCTGATTCTTCCAGAGAGTCTAAGGCACAATAAGGAGTATCATCAACTGGAACCCGGGCCGGAGAATCCGGAGAGAAACACGCTGCGTTCCGCGCTGGAAGAGCCGGTTACTTGTCCATCATCGTCGAGCTGCTCTCCAGCTTGTAGCGCCCGTAGCCTTCCGTGTCGATGAAGATGAACCGTAAACCGAGGTCCACCTCCAGCGACTTGTCCCCGGTGAGGATCGGGTCACCGCCGCTGTTGTACGTCCAGAGTTCGTACGGGTACCCCACGTTCCCCTGCTCTCCCACCATACCCAATCGTCTCGGATCGATGAGGATGTTCCTGGCCGGGCGCGCGAACCGGAACCTCGCCCCGGTGTTGCTGTAGTTGATCGGGTGAAATTTGTCGTCGACTTTCTCGAGGGCGTCGGAGAGCGACTCCCTGTTCTGCGGTACGACGTCGACTTCGACCTCGTCCGGCGGGCCGTAGCGGAGAAAGACGAGGCCGCGGTCGCTCATGACGCCCGTCTGGTAGTCGGCGAGGTTCGCGTTCGCGTAATCGAGGCGCGCAAGAAACTTCTGATACGCTTCGTTCACCCCCGTCGACGGGTCGGGGTCGAGGTCCTTCCACAAGGCCTGGACGGCCTTCTCCTGATCTCCCATGCTCAGCTTCTCGAACTCTCCGAAATCCGCGTCGTTCAAGAGGAAGCGCGCCTCGGTGAGATAGGTGCGCCTCGGCACCTCCCACGTTCTCAGATCCCACGCCACGTTGAACGCGCCGGCGCGCATCCGCACCATCAGCTGATCGGACAGCCCCGCGTTCAGGTAGAGCGTGTAGTTGCCCGCCGCGAGCGTGTTCAGGTCTTCCTGAATCACCATCGGATACGTGACGAGGCTGTCCTCGCTTCTCGCCGGCTTCTGCGGCAGCTCCAGAGCGGCGCGCCTCACGACGCCGCCGTTCTCGTCGAGGACCTCCATTTCGAAGCGAAAATCCTTGGATTCCATGAGTGACGCCGGAACGTACGACTCGACGTAGACCCGCAGAGAGTCCCTGTACAATCCATACAGCCGGGGCGGGTTGGGTTGGTAGACAGGTTCGGCTCCGGCGGTCTCTATGTTCCAGAGGAACTTCGCGTCGCTCACCGACATCACCCCCGCGGGAAACCGCGGAACGTCGATGGGATACCCCTGCACCTCCGCCCTCTTGTGTCCCCCCTTGACGATGCCGACGAGCGACACCTTGGGCGAATTCAGATCATCCACGGTGCACGAGAGCTTGTAGGCTCCCGGTTCGAACTCGAATTTTCTTATGACGGTGTGAAACTGGAGGGCGCTCTTGGCGTCCTTCTCCGCGATCTCGTAAAACTTGATTTCCTCGGTCTTGGAGACGGCCGGTTTTCCAGACGAGTCGGTCACCGCGAACGTCAGGCGGATCCGGCCCTCCCATTTCTCATGCGATTTCTTGAATCTAAGCCCGGAGTTTCTGATCCGGATGTAGACCTCCTCCACCGAACCACCGTCGGCCGATCGAAACGCAGCCGTGTCGAGAAAGAGCTCGAAATCGCCCCTGCCAACGGTCTCCCCTCGAACCCCCGGGACGCCGAAAATCGTCGCTGCGAAGAGAATGCACAAACCGCACATGGAAAGTTGTCTCACGAAGATCCTCCTGATCGTTCCCGCATGTTCAACCCGGACCACCATCCCCATCACCGACACCGTCATTAAAACGGGCACCCCCGGTGGGGTGCCCGTTCGCCATTCCGATTCGCCGAGACCGACCCCAGGTTCGCGGGGCCTCTAGTACGCGAACCCGAGGGAAAACCTGTGGACGTCGCCAAGGAAGCTCATGTCTTCCCACGAGTAGTCGAAATTCAGATTGGACGTCTGCGTCGTATCGATCTTCAGGCCCAGGCCGGCCGCCGCACCCTTCGAGTCGAAACCGAAGTTGTAGCCGCCCCGCAGATAGAAAAACTGGTTGAACGAGTACTCGGTTCCGACGTTCAGCGTCTCGGTGTTGTCCGATGGGTGCGTGAATTCACCGACTCCGAGAAGGCTGTGGGCACCCCGTTGGTACGCCGCCATGGAGAGACCGACCTTGAACATCGTCGGGATTTTCGCGGACTGCGAGTCGTAATTGACCTTGCCGCCCAGACTCTGGATCATCATGCCGACGCGCATGCCCCTGTACCCGATACGGTAGATCAAACCGAAATCGACCGCGTACGTGTTCACGCTCTTCTCGGCGAGCCCGGAGTGGATGAAATGCACGGTCGCGCCGGCCGAGAACTTGTCGGTGAAAAACTGAGCGTACGAAAGACCGAACGACATGTCTCCTGCATCGAATTCCTTCCCTGTCCCCTCGGGGAGAAATACGGTCCGTTCCTTCTGCGGGTCGAGCGAAAGGGCTCTCGCGGTGAGACCGACCGACCCCGGGAAAAACGGCATCGTGAACACCACGGAGGCGAAGTCCAGACTCACGTCCGCGGGCCAGAACGTGTGTTCCAAGGACACGGCCGTCTGCGTCACATCCACCATTCCGGCCGGGTTCCAGTAGGTCGCCGTGGCGTCATTGGCGATCGGCGTGAAAGCGCTCCCCATCCCCGTCGCACGTGCGGACGGGCCGATCTTGAGAAACTCGAGCGAATAGGTCCCTACCTTGGCGAAAGGGTCTGTCGCCAGCGCCTTGATGGGCAGAAACAGGACCGCCGCCAACGCTACAACCATCAAACCACGCTTTGATCGCACAACCAAACCTCCTCGAACTCCGTTAGACGCGTGTGGGGACAACGTCAAACGATCCTGTTTTTTGTCAATGCCCCTTAGAACTCGAATCCGAAACCTACACGCCATACCCTGTGATCTTGCCAGACCGTCGGATCGTTCACGGGAACGAAATCGTCGATTCCATCGTCGTTGATATCCTCGAGATACGCCCCGCCGTAGCGCCCCGTCTCCGACAGATACGATCCCCCGTCCATTTGAGCGACGACCATCCCCGGGTACACGCCGGGCGCGTCCCCGCCGGGAAGCAGTATGTCCTCGTCGAGGAGATTTCGACCCTCGAAGAACAGCGTCAGCTCGCGCCCGTAGATACTGAACTTTTTGCGGCCCTGGAGACTCAACTGGTTTGTAGCCGGAAGCCTGAGAGAGTTCTCAGCCTCGGGATCCTGGAGACGCGCGAAACGATCGAAAGGCGTCCACGGGAGTCCGCTTCCGTACGAGTAGATCACCGTGGCACCCCAGTTGTTCCGGTCCTGGAGACGAAGCGTAAAGTTGAACGTGTGCCTCTGGTCCCAGTCGAGAGGAAGCTCGTTCGTCGGCAAGTGCGTCAGCCCATCGGCCGACGTACCGTTGTCCGCGTCGCTCGCCACGCCGTCGGCGAACGCGTACGTATAGTACGCCTCGAACCCGAAATGCTGGGTCAGACGCTTCTCGATCGACACTTCGAGACCCCTGGAGCTCGCGTACGCCCTGTTGATAAAGCGGATGCTCTGGATGTTCGTCGAGTCGTCCGTGACGCGAGCCGACGACACCAGCCCGTAGATGTCCTTGTTGAAGACGACAAAGTTCCCCTGGATGTCCTCGCTGAACTGGTGGGACACGCCCGCCTGATAGGAGACCGTCAGCTCTTCGCCGAGGTTCGGGTTCCCCAGCGTACCGAACGTTCCGATCGCATCCTGCGTGGCGAACAGATACGAGTGGTTCGGCCACTGCGTGAACCGACCGTAGTGGAAGAAGAACTTGTCACGGTCCGTGATCGGGAAAGCAAACCCCAACCGCGGCGACCAGTTGATTTTGTTCACTTCGACTTCCTTGTCGACCTCGGCGTTGTTGATCTTGACTTCCTTGTTGTTGCCCGTCGAGAAGTACTCCATGCGGACGCCCGCGTTCACAACCATCCCTTCGTAATCCCACTTGTCCTGGACGTACCACGCGGCCTCCGGGTTGAAGTTGTGGAACTGGTTGACGTTCAGGCCCTGCTGGTAGAGACCTGTCTCCTGGTTGAGCCTCTGCAGGCCCGGGAAGGTCCTGTCGTCCTGGTCGAGGTCGTTGTAGATGAACTGGAGCCCGGTCTTCATCCGGTGACCCTTGATCTGTTCGGAAGTGACGTCGCCCTTGGCAAGCCACGTCACGGATTTCCGGTCGCGGTAGTATGGATAGTCGTACGCGGTGACGAAATACGGGTAATCCGCGTCGGTGTACCAGACCGCATCGCTCACTCCGCCCTGGATCACCGTCCCGTCGGGAAGAGTCGTCGGAAGCCCCGCGGTGGAGTACTGCGCCGGACTCTTTCCGTCGACCGTCCTCGTCTGAACGAACTCCGCGCGACTCAGGTTGAGCGAGTAGAGGAGTTTGTCCGACAGGTTGTGGTTGAACCCGAGTTTGAGCTGCAGGTTCTGGTCCACCGTCTCCGGGGTCCGGCTCGCCGAGTTGAAAAACACGTACGACGAGTCGTCCTTGAAGTTGCTGAATTTGCTATCGGGAAATTGGTAGCCCTCGAACAATAACCACGATCTGAAGCCCACGATTTGATGTGCGTCGTCGTATATCGCCTCATCCCAGAGAAGTGTGACCGGAGTCGTCCGCCCCGCCGGCATGATGTCGACAGCTCTGAAGTTCGTATATTCGACCACCTCTTGCGCGCCGGTATCGGGATCGCGGACAAGCTGTTGGACGACGACGAAACGGGGATTCGGAGCCTTGCTCGGATCTTCCACATTGGCGATCCAGTCCCCTTGGTTTTCAGTCCAGATCGATCCGAATTCAAACTGGTCAATACCGCTCTGAAGCCTGTCGAGACGCTGGAACATGTAGACCTTCTGGACGTAGCCCTTGATGTTCCAGTTGTGATAGTACGTGTCGTAGTTGTCCTTTTCGAATATCGCCTCGCCGGTGACTTTGTAGGGCGCTTCGTTCCAGGTGAGCTTCCCCTGCAGGTTGTAGCTCTGATTCATCCTCTCGCGCCATTTGAGCCAGTCCGTGACCTTGTGCTCCTCTCGCTCTTCAACGGTATTGTTCTCGCCGTCGGCGAAACTCGCCTCGGTGGAAACGTAGTACCGGACGGATTTCCACGGCGTCGGCCCGCCGAAACCGACACTCACCCGGTCGAAGTTCGTGTATGTCTTGTCCTGACGGCCGAAGTCGTCCGTCATGTAGCGGAACTCGCCGCCGAAAACGGGGCCGCCTTCCTTGGTCTGAATGTTGATGACGCCCGACTGCGCGTTACCGTACTCCGCGTCCATCCCACCGGCGATGAAATCCGACCCTTGCACCCCCAACATCCCCACTCCCATGGCGCCGCCGCCCAGAGGGTCGTCCACCGGCACGCCGTCGATCTGCATCTGGATTTCGCCGGATCGCCCGCCGCGCGCATGGAGCTCGTCGCCTGTCTTCACCACGCCCGTCTTGAGCGCGATCGCATCGACCGCGTCGTCCACGGGCATCTCCTGGATCTGCTCGGACGTCACTCCCGAGCGAACGTCGGAGGACGTCACGTCCACCGCTTCACGTTCGCCGACGACATTGATGACCTGCGTCGTCGCGACGATCGTCTCTTCGAGCGTGACCTCGATCGTTGTCTTCTGCCCCGCATTGACTACGACGCCGAACTTTTCCGCCGTCTTGTACCCCATCATCATTACTTTGACTGTGTAGGTTCCCGCGGCGACCTGGGAAAGAGTGAAGCGACCGTCGTCGAGACTCATCGCTCCTCTCGAGCTGCCGACAATGACGACGTTGGCATATCCGAGGGGTTGGCCCGACTTGGCGTCGACGACTCGTCCGTTGATCTCGCCTGTCCCCTGCGCGAGAACGAGCGGGCTGAACACGGCGGTGAGCCCAAAGATGGTCAACGCACCGGCGAGGATCCTCACCTTAGCGTTTGCGAACATAACGCACCCCTTTCGATGGACACCCCAAATCACAGTCGTTCATGGTGGGGCCAGAACAACAAATCATCTGAACAGAGAAACCAGCGCTCGAGGGTGGGGTCACTCTATCACACACGTGGGTAACATTCTAGTGCATAGAGTCGCTACCACGCAAAATATAGCCCGTCGTCAAAAGGGTGTCAATCCGTTTTGCCCCGCGTTTTTTGCGGCCGTGACCCAGCCTTCAGAGGACCTGAGGACGCCCTGTCCACCCCCACTTCCGGCTCGTGGTTACACCGGCGAATCGTAGAGCCAGCAGCTCACGATGTGGCCGGGCTCGACGGGCTTGAGGACCGGAACATGAGTGCGGCAGTGGGGCATCACCTTGGGGCACCGCGGGTGGAATGGGCATCCGGGAGGCACTGCGGCGGGGCTCGGGACATCGCCTGCGAGCACGATCCTCCGGCTCTTCACCTGCGGATCCAGGCTCGGGATTGCGCTCATAAGTGCTTGTGTATAGGGGTGTTTCACATTTCGATAGAGATGTTCGGCGGGGGTGACTTCGACGATTTTTCCAAGGTACATCACGGCGACCCGATCGCTGATGTACTCGACGACGCCGAGATCGTGAGTGATGAAGAGGAACGTCAGCCCCATCTGCTCCTGTAACTCCCTGAGCAGATTGAGGATTTGGGCCTGGACCGAAACGTCGAGGGAGCTGACCGGCTCATCGGCGACGACGAGTTCCGGCCCAACGGCAAGCGAACGGGCGATGCCGATCCGCTGTCTCTGCCCACCCGAGAACTCGTGGGGGTATCGGTTCATGTGATCCGGCGGAATCCCTACTCTCTCGAGAAGGTCGGCGACCCGTTCCTTGACGGCGTTTCCGCGGGCAATCTTGTGTATTTTGATGGGCTCGGCGATCATGCCCCCGACCGTCAGTCGCGGATTCAAAGATCCGTAGGGGTCCTGAAAGATAATTTGGATCCGTCTTCTCAGACGCCGGAGCTCTTCTCTCTTCAGAGTGAAAACGGGTATCCCGTCGAAGAA
>CAZYCB010000092.1:0-2186 GCA_964645735.1 uncultured bacterium
CCTGGATCGTGAGAGTCATCTCGCCGATTTCGTCGAGGAAGAGCGTCCCGCGGTTCGCCAGCTCCAGAAGTCCGAGCTTCTGAACCTTCGCGTCGGTGAAGGCCCCTTTCTCGTGGCCGAACAGCTCACTCTCCAGCAGCTGTTCGGGCAGCGATGCGCAGTTGATGTCGAGAAAGGGCTTGTCGGCGCGGTTGCTGAACTTGTGGATCAACCGGGCGATCATTTCCTTGCCTACGCCGCTCTCCCCCTCGATAAGCACCGTCGTGGTGTCGCTCTTCGCCACCTGCTGCGCCATGTCGTAAACCTTTTTCATCGCCTTGCTGTCGCCGAGGATGTACTCGAAACCCTCGCCGATTTCCATCTGGCGTTTCAGCTGGAGCACTTCGCGGCTAAGACGCCTGCTTTCCAAGGCCTTCTTGATGATGATGAGAAGCTGATCGAGGTTGATCGGCTTGGTTACGAAATCGTACGCACCCTGTTTCATCGCATGCACGGCGGTCTCAATGTCTCCGAACGCCGTGATCATCACGACGCAGATCTCAGGAAAAATCGCCTTGACCCTGCTGAGCACTTCGATTCCGTCGATGTCGGGCAGCTTGAGATCGAGGAGAATGAGGTCCGGGATGTACTGCTGCGTCATCTCCACCGCTTCGAGGCCCGCTTTCGCCGAATGGGCCTCGTACCCCTCTTGAACGAGGGTCTTTTCGAGGAAGAACCGGATCGAATCCTGATCATCGACCAGCAGAATAACCGATTTCGCTAGAGTCTCCATACTGAACCTTCTCTATGGGCAGGTAGACACTGAAAACGGAACCCTTGCCCTTTTCGCTTTCCACAAAGAGATAACCACCGTGCCGCTCGACAATGCTGTGCGACACATACAGTCCCAGACCCGTACCCTCTTTCTTCGTCGTGAAGAAAGGCTCGAAAATCCGGTTCTTCTCCTCCTCCGTGAACCCTACCCCTTCGTCTCCTATCCCGATGATAACGAAATCCCTGTATTCGTCAAACAAAACATCGTCTACGTCGCTGGGGAACTGGACCCTCACCGTCACCTTGCCCCCCTCGTGGCTCGCCTCGATGGCGTTCTTGAAGAGGTTGATCAGAACCTGCGTGATCCTATCCGCGTCGAGCAGAACGAGCCGCATGTCATCGGGGATCACCGGGACGATCTCCACGCGCTTGGCCGCGGCGATGTCCTGGACGCCCGTGATGCAGTTCTTGACCATCTTTCCGAGGTCCGCCGGGTGGTACACGAGCTCCTTGACCTGGATCACGTTGAGAATGTCGCTGATGAGCCGGTCGATCCTCCGCACTTCGCCGAGGATGTAGCCAATGTTCTCGTGCTGTTCCGCCGGCACCCCGCCGACCCGCTCCAAGTACTGGAGCCCGGCGACGATCCCCGTCAGCGGGTTCCTGATTTCGTGCGCCATGCTCGACGAGAAGCGGCCCAAAGCGGCGAGCTTGTCGAGGTGCATGATCTTCTCTTCCATTCGCTTGATCCGCGTGATGTCGAGGAAGATGGCGATGGTCCCCTGGATGCGCTTCGCCTCGTCCACGAGAAGAGACGTGTTCAAAACGATCGGGAGCTTCGATCCGTCTTTCTTGGCGAGGAGCACTTCCCTCTGAAAGACCTTCTCCCCCCTGCGGAGCGTCCTCGTCACCGGTCCTTCGCGCCCGCTTCCCAACGGACCCATGATTACGTCGTCGATCTGCATCCCTTTGAGTTCCTCGGCGGTGTATCCGGTGAGCTTCTCCGCCGCCTCGTTCACCAGACGAATCGCCCCCTGGACATCGGCGCTCACGAGACCGTTCATCATGCTGTTGATCACGTTGTCGCGGAAGCTCTCCTCGTACTTGAGTTCCCCGTAGAGCTGCGAGTTCTCGAGGAGAGTGCTGATCTGAAGACCGAGCGTCTCCACCGCGACCAGATCCACCTGGCTCAGCGCACCCGCCTTGAACCCGTCGGTTACCCCGACGACGCCGAGAACGGGCAGGCGCCCGCACGCCGGGCAGATCCCCGCGTCCAGCGGGTTGTCATCGAGAGAAGGCGTCATCGTCATCTGACCTTTCCTCGTGCCCTCGGATTCGGATTTGAGCAGGCAGTTCGCCGCCTTCCAGCAGTGCTGCGAAAATGTGCTCTTCACCATAGGCACAACGAGGTACGACTTCATCGTGCTCTGGCC
>CAZYCB010000093.1:0-9612 GCA_964645735.1 uncultured bacterium
GCCGACCTGATGGTCTTCGCCGGCAACTGCGCGCTCGAGTCGATGGGCTTCAAGACCTTCGGGTTTGCCGGCGGGCGCGAGGATGTCTGGGAACCCGACGAGACCTACTGGGGCGCCGAGCGGACCTGGCTCGGCGACGAACGCTACCGCGGTGACAGAGAGCTCGCGAAACCTCTCGGCGCTGTCCAGATGGGCCTGATCTACGTGAATCCCGAGGGGCCGAACGGCAACCCGGACCCGCTCGCCTCCGCCAAGGACGTTCGAGATACGTTCGCTCGCATGGCGATGAATGACTACGAGACGGTGGCGCTCGTTGCCGGTGGACACACCTTCGGCAAGTGCCATGGTGCCGCCGATCCGAAGAAGTATGTCGGTCGCGAACCCGAGGGCGCGGGCATCGAGGAGCAGGGTCTGGGCTGGAAGAACAGCTACGGCTCGGGCAAAGCTGGTGACACGATCACCAGCGGCCTGGAGGGCGCATGGACCACCAGGCCGACGAAGTGGGACAACAACTACCTCGAGAATCTGTTCGGCTACGAGTGGGAGCTGACGAAGAGCCCTGCCGGTGCGCACCAGTGGACTCCCAAGGCGGCATCCAAAGCGGCCCAGGCACCGGACGCGCACGATCCGTCCAGGACGCAACCCCTCATGATGTCCACCGCGGACATAGCGCTGAAGGTGGACCCGATCTACGAGCCGATTGCGAGGCACTTCCTGGAGAACCCGGGTGAGTTCGCCGATGCCTTCGCCAAGGCCTGGTACAAGCTGACGCACCGCGACATGGGGCCTGTTTCGCGGTATCTCGGCCCGGAGGTTCCCGCGGAGCCGCAGTTGTGGCAGGATCCCGTTCCCAAGGTCGATCATGAGTTGATCGACGCGAAAGACATCGCCGCTCTCAAAAGCAAGGTTCTCGGATCGGGGCTGACCATTTCCCAGCTCGCCTCGACCGCTTGGGCCTCGGCGTCGACGTTCCGAGGGAGCGACAAGCGCGGCGGAGCGAACGGGGCGCGCATTCGCCTTGCTCCGCAGAAGGATTGGGAAGTAAACAAGCTGGCCCAGGTCGGAACGGTAGTGCAGAAGCTGGAGAAGATCCGGCAGGAGTTCAACAGCTCGCAGTCCGGTGGGAAGAAGGTCTCGCTCGCCGACATGATCGTTCTGGGCGGGTGCGCAGCCGTCGAGCAGGCCGCGAAAAAGGGCGGGTACGACGTAGAGGTCCCCTTCGCGCCGGGGCGCACGGATGCGTCGCAGGAGCAAACCGACGTGGACTCGTTTGCCGTCCTCGAACCCACCGCCGACGGGTTCCGTAACTACCTGCGAGACGGACACAGCATCCCGGCTGAGGAACTTCTCCTGGATCGGGCGCAACTGCTGACACTGACCGCTCCCGAGATGACAGTGCTCGTTGGCGGCATGCGCGCTTTGGATGCAAACGTCGGGCAGTCCGGGCTCGGCGTATTCACCGACCGGCCCGGGACGTTGACCAATGATTTCTTCGTGAACCTGCTCGACATGAGCACCGAGTGGAAGGCGTCCTCCGCATCCGAAGGCGTGTTCGAGGGCCGCGACCGGGCTACGGGCAAAGTCAAGTGGACTGGCACCCGCGTCGATCTCGTGTTCGGTTCGAACTCCCAGCTACGAGCCATCGCGGAAGTCTATGCATGCGACGACGCCAAGGAGAAGTTCGTGCGTGACTTCGTGGCTGCGTGGAACAAGGGGATGAATCTGGATCGGTTCGACCTTGCCTGATTTTTTCGGGTGACTTCCGCCCCGAAGCACGGAGCCCGAAGCACGGAGCTCGAAGCACGGAGCCCGAAGCGCGGAGCGCTTCGGGCTTAGGGCTCGTCAGCACGGGTTTCTTTACGCTCCGCCATTCGAGTAACGTCACGTCCGGGGAGCCATGTCTATTCTCGAACTTCAACCACGAGATCAGCGAACAACAACCATCTTCCTCACCTGCACCGATCCGCCGGCATAGACGCGGGCGAAATAGACGCCGCTTCCGGGTTCGCCGGTCTGGCCATCACCGACTCGCCACGGGAACTGTTGCCGGCCCGGCGCAACGACGCGGTCCACGATCGTGGAAACGTGAGCGCCACTGACGTCATAGATACAAATCTTCACATGCGCAGCTTCCGATAGGTAGACATCGATCGTCGTCGATTCGCTGAATGGATTTGGAGCATTCGACACGAAAACCTCTGGCGCCACGTTCCGGCGCTTCAAGTCGGCGATACCGGTAGGCGTGATTTCGTACGCGACAACATTGGATTGATTATCGCTGAAACGGAACACCGCGGTGACCCAGGAGTTGTCCGCAAGGGGGTCGATGCCTGGATCTGTGCGGTAGATAACGGGTGAATTGTAGTCCAGCGTCAGCGGGCGCATCAGAAAAGAACGGTCGCCATCGAACACGATTTCCGAGAGAACAGGACAGTGTCCGTCGGGGTCGAAATACTCGATTTGCGCAAACGCTTCCGATCCCGAGCCCTGGATCTCCCCGCTCGTGAGCTCGGGAAGCTGGTTCACGCCGGGAGAGACCGTATAATCGCGCAGGTAACATGTGCCCCCCGGGCTGCGGTCTGCCTCCGCGGCGCCGCCGAGCAGAGTTATTTTCTGCGTGAATCCGGCGACACCCAGTGCTGGATCCGCTGGATCGAACCACGACATGAAATACGGATCTGCATAGAGATCCGCCAACAGACAGGATATCAAGAGGGTGTTTGTCGCGGGAAATTCTTGCACTTGAACCTGGCCGATCTTGGTCAGATTGCTAAGGCCAGAGCCCGTGATCCTGTATAACCCCGGGCTGATTATCCCCGCCTGTTGGTAGGTTTGCATGAGGCCCCATACGGTATCGGGATCAGCCTGGGAGGGATTCGCGATCCCCAGCAGATAGCCGAAAAACGTCAGCCCCTGAATCACCGGAAATCCGCCGCCCGCGTTTCGTAGCGCCGCGTAGAACCGGTCGTTCGAGAAACTGACGCGGCAATCGACCAGATCGAGATTGACGTAGCCGAACAGCGCGTCCCCCGCCACATCCTGGGCCACGCGCGTCAGGTCTGTCGGTCCCGGCGTGACACCGGCCGCGATTCGAACGGGCATGAGATCAAGCTCATCACCCTGTTTCAGCCTGAATCCATAGTAACGCGCGGCCGCCAGCGGGCCGGGCACGGTGGCACTCAGAGTGGACAGCCCGTCCAGGAGCGGTGCCATCGCCTCCTCCGTAATCCCGGTATCGGCATTATAGAGAATAAAGTTCTCCGCGCCAGCGCCCGACGGGTTCTCCATTCTGATATTGACGGTGTTGCCGGGAAGGAGAGAACTGTGGCGGAGGCTGTTCCAATAATCGTAAGCATGAGCCGTTGACCCGATGAGGATCACGCATACCGCAACCAACGCTCTTCTCATGACGTCCCTCCTAGAATGTGATGCCGATGACCAGAAGATGGTTTTGGTTCTTGAGCGGCACCGGCTCGTTTTCCATCAGTATATACTCATCTCCGAATGGCACATACGCGTACGTCGGCATCGCGAGGCTGTTCCAGCCGATCGCGAAACGATACTCCAGTAGAAGCTGCATTCCCCGAAGCGAGAAATCAAAACCCGCGCCATAAACGAAGGAATAGTCGAACATTTCGACCTCGGACATGTCCGAATCCGCACGCAGGGGGACTGTCTCGGTTCCGTCGCTGACTTCACCCTGGAGCGTGTAGCGGTCGTGCACCTTGAAGGAGAGCGCTGTTCCAGCGAGCGAGTATATTGCGTTGCGATTCCATCGAAACCAGGTGAATCTCAGGAATACAGGTATTTCGACGTAGTCCATGTGGTAAGTCACATGGAGCACGGTTGGGATCTCCAGGATTTCAACCCCGATATCCTGACTCGAACCTTTCTGCGTGTAAAAAACCTCTTGCTGGAGGCCGAAGCGGTCCGTGACTGGAAGGTACACAAACCCTCCGACGGCTGCCCCGCTTCTCCAATGGCTCGAGACCTGGTATTGAGCGTCCCGTTCTTGAACGCCGGAATGCTGCGACAAGCTGAAACCCGCCTTGAAACCGAACAAAACCCGCGCCGGACCAGAAGGCGAATTTCCCTCAGGGTCACGCGAAGAGTCCAATCCAGCGGCGTCTGCCGTGGCGAGACACACCAAGAGCACGACGGACAGGCCAATGAGTGGCAAGGAAGTTCTCATCGCTGCCGGCATCAAGCTGAGCACACCACCGTGTTTCACCGGAGATCGCTTCTCGTAAAATCGGTATGCGTCAGGGGCATTCGAGTATCGATTATTGTGCTTCATTGTATGATATCAGAACCGAACGCTCGTGGCATTCGCGGACCGCTGTATTTGTCTACGTGTGCCGCGCAAAGGTTCGTTGGTCCAGCAGGTGCCCATCCTTCTCCGGCAAAGGCCGTCCCGGCCGGGTAGTGTCCGAAAACTCGATCGCGCTATGGCGGCACGAATTGCCGAACGGGCCTCGGCCAAGGTATCTATCGCCCTCATTATAGTCGTTTAGCTGGGGGCGCTTCAAGCAGACTCGCGGCGCTCTCGGTTAACACAAGCACTCCCATTTCGACACATTTATGGCGCCCGGAAAACTGAGAACATTCCGAAAAGGGTTACGAGCGGGAAGCCAGTTTTTATTTCGGGCATCGGAGCCGGGTCACCAAGGGCGACGAGGATCGTGATCACACGAGGGTGTAGCCGCAGCAAACGCAGCACTTGGGCGTAGTGTCCGAAAACCCGATCGCACCTCGCGACGGAGTCGTCAACGCTCGGGACCGCCTGGGCGGGCTTCTCAAGTACTGCCGCCGGGACGGGGCGTAGCCCGACCGAGTTTTGGGACACTACGCAGTCAGTGCTTGTTTTGTCTCAAATGTGCAATATAGTGATCGTACCGCCCCAAATTCATAAACACGATTGTCTTTAGCCTTTCCAGCGAGAACAGTCTCTCGTCTTGTGTGATGACCTTCACCTTCTCGTAAAACTCGTTGAGTTGGGGATCCTCTAACTTCGCCACGCCGGACTGAATGCTTTCAAAATACCCGGACGGAATGTTTCGATTAAAATGCCCTATGCGCCAAACTTTCCTATCTCTGACGGGCAACCGCGACAGCAGTGGATCCGCAAGAGCGTTGTGATCCACGATAATCTGTTTTGTCCCCGACCAATACCCAAAGAAACCGATTGCTCCTCCTTCGACAACTCCTCTATCCCGTTTGGAGAATTCATATCCCTGTTCGCTGTACCTATATACTGGAAAATAGGCAGGCTTGTCTTGCTTTCTGTCAAATGAATAAGAGAGGTACTTATATATGGAACTCATTGGAAAATAGCAGCCTCGTTCATCGGTTATGCCGTGATAATCAGTTCTGTTGATATAATCTGACGGAGAATTTCCGGGCGTATGTGGGTAAAACACAAGATACGCCGCGAGAGTCAATGCGGCGGCACTCAAAGTCACCTTGTTAATCTTGGTTTTTGGCACGGAATAAACGAGGCTTAGAGCAGCTACCAAGTACGAGTAAGATAGAAATCGTCCCAGCATGAAATCGCCGCCAATGTAAATGACGTAAGCTAGATGCAGTAAAATCCCATGGCCCAAGTATCGAAAGTACTTTGCTCTGCAAATATAGACGGCAAGAAGACCCAATATTATGACAATCGGCGTCGAAATATCGAAACGAAACGACGCCGCAATATACTTGAATCCCTGTTGAATGCTGTCGATCCTCGCTATGCCGGTGTTCAACTTCGCTATGGCCGTATTCGGAAATATGGTCCCGTAGTAACACAGCGAAAACAGCGACCAAAGGAAAAACAGCGCATATGATTTTAGAAACACAATCAACCAGCCGGTCGTACGGAAGACCTTTCGGTGTGCCAAGAACGCATATATCAGAGAAGGTGCGACGAGCAGTGCCAAGTCGTGCCGGGTGAGAATAACAAGTCCAGAAGAGAAACACACCTTTGTAAGCAATCCGGCCTTGGTAGCGGAGGGCAAGTGGCTATCGGAGGATAATCGGGTGTAATAGAAGAAATAGACCGCGATCACAAAATACGCCATGGGGTTTTCAAGACCGGAGCTGGTGAAATCAAAAAAGCTGTTCGAGCAAGCCAGAACGAGCAGCAGAATCAAGAATCGGGAATTGTTGGGGAATACTGCTCGGACAACCAGGAGAGTTGATATGCTAACAGCGACAGATGCGATAATCGCGTTGAGGAAGACGTCAGATGATACTATTCGAAATAATGACAAGACGCCGAACCAGAGTGGGCTGGTGAAAGCCTGCACACGTTCGTGTGGGTTCCACACAGGACCGTGTCCCGCGTACAATTGCTCAACACTCCTGAATATTATATATGCGTCGTCGGTAATCCACGCGTTCTTCAAAATCAAAAACACGAAGACGATATATCCAAACAACAGTGTCGTCGCGGGCGCTGTGAGGTGGCGCGCGAGTATTGAGTCTGGACTCAATATACGAAAAGACGAGGGCGTGTTGACTTTGCCTTTACCTTTACGTGGGAGGTGGGGGCGATTCCGCCTTCTCATGAGTGTTGCACATCCCATCGGTTGGCGGGCATGCGTATCGAGGTTGAACCACCATCGATCGATGGGACGTCGGGGTTAGATGTACCTCTCGACTCTCTTGACGCGTGGTGTGACCAAAGGCGGCGGATTAACACAGGTTCTTCTCGCTCGTTGTTGGCAGTTCGTACGGCTCCGACTATGGGTGTGATATAGCGGACTTCGTGGGACTTCTTGACGACTATTTTAGCATACTCCTTATCACGCCGACTGGATTATCTCCCGCCGCCTACCTGTTTGTTTCCAGCACCCACCATCGGAACAACCGCCTTTTTGTTCTTGGGGTCGTCGTAGTTGCCCAGAATCCGAGCCTGGTCGATGTTCGGCGGAAGTAGAATGTCGATGAAGGCAGGGTTGCCGTAATCATAGTTGCCGCCGCCGATGAATACACGGGCTTCCCGTTGGACGGGCGCGGGCCCCGCGTGGAGGAAGATCATGGTGCGGTCGCTCATGAGTCCGGTGCCGACGAAATAGTCCCAGCGCGATGTGGGACGGCCGAGGATGTCGACGGGAAGTGCGAATTCGAGTGTGCTCGTCTCTCCCGCGTGCGCCGTCTGGGCGTGGATCGTGGTGGCTCTCTTCCCGGTCATCTTCGACTACAAGTAGATTTCGGAATGCTTGACGCGAACTCGCTCGGATCGGGGTGTGGCGGCACAGACTCATGTGTGCGGAGGAGCCATCTTCGAACTTCGCCCGCGAGGTGAAGTCTGATTCTCTCCGCTTCAGGAGGCAGTTCGGTTGGAGGGGGCCGCGGAACCGCCGGTCAATGCGATTCCAGCTTTCTGACGTGGGTCTCCGACGCGGAAGTACGAAAAGCGCAGCCTCAATCTCGGATGTCAAAATAGCCAGGCAGCGAGTCCAGCGTGATGTCAGGCCAGAGGAGTGTCGGCTATTCAACTGCCCATCAAGTGAGCATTCTTACAACGGACCGAGCATGACCGAATGACGGCCACAAACCAAGCACAATAACACGAATCTCCATTGTGGAGCATTGTATGCCGCAGAATATGCCGTATGGTTCGTTCTTGTCCTTTCTCGGGCATTACGTCCCCATCACGTGTGCTTTTTTCACTCTTTGTCCCGTTCATTCTCGTCCGTGCGGCCGGTGTCGTAATGGCCGATGAGCTTGACGACCTTTCCCGATTTGTCTCGTTCGAACGAGAGGCGGAAGTACTCGAGGTCACCGAAGCGGAAGAGGTCCTTCCCCATGGGCACCATCGCGTATCGGGGCCGATCCTCGCGCTGGTAGTAAAGAACGCCGCCGTCCATGAAGATGCGGCGAAGACCATAGCCCCCGACGTATTGCTTCATCTGTTTCTCCGAGAGCTTGATTGGGTTGAGCCGACTTTCCAAGTCTGTCAAGGCCCACTGGTACCCCGCCTTGATCTGCTCGTCCTTCTCGGATTCGATGAGTTTGCCGAGCGCGTGGGTACGCGCGACATCCAGGGCTTGCTCCTCCGGGACGACGATGTCGGGCACCACACCCACGCCTTCCCATCCCTCGTTGTTCTTGGGGTTGTAGGCGCGGCCGTAGGGGATGCGAATGCCCATGCGGAGGCTGTCGAAATCGAAAACGTAGGATTCCACCGTGTGTCCGCCGCCGCCGGTCGTGTCGCCGACAACGGTGGCGCGCTCGAGGTTCTTGAGGTCGAAGGTGAACTCTTCGGCGGCGGAAAACGTGTGATCGCTCGTGAGGACGTAGACCGGCTGTTCCAGGATACGTCTGCCGGGAACGTAGTCGGGGCTGTACGATTGAACCGTCTTCTTCTCGGCACGGATATCCCAGTTGATCAGGTGTGTGTCTTCCTTGAACAAGTAGCCGCAGATGAAGCGAATCATCGAGGCCGACCCTCCGCCGTTGTTACGAAGGTCGAGGATCACAGCGTTGCTATTGGCGAGGAAATTCATGGCCCCTGCCGCCACCGCGAAGGCGTCGTCTCCATGGGCGAACTGATCGAACCGCAAATAGCCGATACCGCCAGGAAAGATCTCCGCCTTCTTGAACGCGTAGTTTCGTTCGCGCTCGAACCGCCGGAAGCGCTCGACGTCGGCGGGATCCTGTTCCGTGCGGGTCCTGGCGGCGGGATCGAGGGGAGGCATCGCCGAAATCTGGAAGTGACCGTCATGGTTGATGGCCTGCGCGTCGCGGTAGAGCCTCTCCGCGAACTCCACCGGGTCGGTCAGATCGTCGTACGTGCCGTCGGCGAGGTTCTTCCTCAAGCCCGCGACGATGAGCTTCGCCGGCGTTTCGAGGACATAGATGGAATCGATGGCGGCCGTGAGGCTGTCGACAATGGCTGCTCTTGCCTTAGCATCGATCTTGGGCAGTTCGCCGGGTTTTGCGAACTGGGCGCGCGAAGTAGGTGCGAACGACAGCACGGCGAACAAGACGACGCACGCGGCGAGAGCGAAGGTCTTGGTGACGTGCGCGGCCGATGGGAGAGAAATCCTATTGGGAATCGTGCATTTGAATGACATGGCGCCTAACCTCCTCGAGAACGTTTGCCCTTCTTCATGTGTTCGGTCACGCGATCGAAGAGACTCTTCTCGTCGAGTCGTGCTTCGATCTCGGAGATCGTCCGCAACGAATCTTTGCCCGTTGAAACGAGCAGTTCGTCGGTGCATTCGCCGACGGCATTCCACACGGGCTGCATCGCGTCGATGGCGGATCGTCCCTTTTTGGTCAGGTGGAGGAGCGTCCGCCTCCTGTCGCGCTTGTCGGAGCGAGCGACGAGAAGTCCCTTGCGTTCCATGGCGGCAGACATCTGGCTGATCGCGGCGTGGGATATCCCCAGTGCGTCGGCGATTTCGGTGACGGATGTCTCCTCCTGTTTGGAGAGAACGAAAGCGACGAGGAACCAGCTGTCGTTGAATTGGACGCCGTTTGCGCGATACAGCCTCGTTGCTTCCGCCTTCAGCCTGTCGCTGAGACGTTTCAATCTGCTCGCGAACACCATGGCGCCGAACTCACGCATTGCATCCATAGGTCTCGAAGCCTCCGTGGTGGCCGAAAAACGGACCG
>CAZYCB010000094.1:0-3359 GCA_964645735.1 uncultured bacterium
TGTGTTTGTGGTGTTTTTCTTTCCACTCCCAGGCGTGCTTGAGGAAATCCTCGCGGCCGAGATCCCTCCGGCGTATGCCCCGCGCCTCGAGATCGCTCTCGACGACTTTTTGTTTGGCGATGCCGGCGTGGTCGGACCCGGGGACGAAGAGAGCATTGAACCCCTGCATCCGCTTCCAGCGAATGAAAAGGTCCTGCACGCTGTCCCCAAGCACGTGACCCACGTGGAGAATCCCGGTCACGTTCGGCGGGGGCAGAATGATGACGAACGGTTCCTTTGCGGAAGGCACCTCGGGCGTGAACGCCCCGGATTCTTCCCATTCGGCGTTCCAGCGCTCTTGAGCCTTCTTGAAATCGAAAAGTCTATCGAGTGCCATAGTGGTTGAAAACGCGCCGCCCGGTCGCGCGAGACGTCAAGAAAGGGACGCCGGGCCCCGTGCCAAACGTTGTTTTCCCCTTAAACGTAACAGGTTAACACCGCCCGTCCATGCGGTCAACGGGAGATCTCGAGCGGGAGGTCACACGCGCCCCAGGCCCATGACGACGATTCCCGCGAGCATCTCGATCTTGAGGAGCCAGCTCACACGCCCGAACACGGCCTTGTGCGGGGACCCAAGAACGAGGTACGCGGCCGAGATCATCCCCGGAACGACGAGGAGTTCCATGAGCACCCCGTACGTGCCGCCGAAATAGCGGACGAGCGCGGGGACCGGCGCCGCCAGGGCGCCGACGAAAAGGATCATCGCTCCCCACTGTGCCGTTCGCGCCGCACCGCACCGGACCGCGAGCGTCTGCGCTCCTGCCGTCCGGTCTCCCTCGACATCCTCGGCGCCTTTGACGAACTCCCTCGCCAGAACGAACACGAACGCGAAGAAGAGGGGAAACGCCACCGTACCGAGAGCGCCGGTGACCATCGCCCCCACGAGAAAAGCGCTGGCGCAGATCGCGGCGATGAGGACGTTTCCCACCAGGGCGACGCGCTTGGCCTTGATCGCGTAGACGAAGAGGAGCACCTCCCACGCGGCCATGAGCGCGAGGATCGCCGGAGGTAGCGCGATGATCATCAGAAGGGTGACGAGCACCGTTCCCGTCTCGTACACGCGGATGACGTAGTCTCTGGAGAGTCTCCCCGACGGTATGGGGCGGTGCGGTTTGTTCACGCGGTCGATGTCCGCATCGAAGAAATCGTTCACGAGGTTTCCGAGGCCGGTCACGATGGCGGTGAACAGAGCGGGCCACACCACAGGACCGAGATCCCGCCCGCCGCAGAGGTAGTAGGAGGCGCCCACGCACGCCCCCGCGGCGATCATGTTGTGGGGACGCAGGATCTCGAGAGTTGCCAGCAGTCGCCTCATCACGGCCCCTGGATCACAGATCCCACAGGATGAACGTGCGGAACATCATGCTGTCATCGTCGTCGCCCTCTCGATGATTGCGGTTCTTCAGGACGCCGTATTCGACGTCGGCGCCCAGCGAAGAACCGCCCCCGAATTCCCAGAGCGCGCCCACCCCGAACGTCGTCGTTCGCTCGACGATTCCCGAGGGGAACGGCGGCGTCGGCTCGATGCCCTCTTCGTGGATGCGGTAATCGTTCCCCTCGCCCCTGCGGCGGGACTCGGCAAATATCGAGGCGGTCACGCTCGGCCAAGGGTAGCAGTCGGCGCGGAGCTCGAAAACGTCCGTGTCAGGCCCCCCCTGCGCTCCGATGGGCGGATTGCCGGAGAAGGGATCGCCCGTTCCGGTGACGTAGACCATGAGCGAGTCGCGGTGAGTGTACGTGTAGATATCCACGTAGCGGTACCTCGCCGATACGGTGAGGGGCACGGGCCCGGCCGCCGCACATCGAGTCCCGAGATCGAAACCGATCTTGTCCGGAGCGCCGTCATCCCTCTGGAACTGGAAGTCGTCGATGAGGAGACTCCCGTAGAAGACGATACCGTCATGAACACGGTACTTCGCGTCGACGGACCAGATGATGTTATCGTCCCCTCTCTCGTTGAACTGGTTCGCGTAAAACGCACTGAGCGGCAGCGCGTAGACGGGGTCGATCCCGCGGCCCGTGTAGAGGGCCGTCTCCGAGAGACCGACGGTGACACGGCCGGCGTCGAATTCCAGGCGGTGCGCCGAGAGCGTGCGGCGCGGCTCTTCACTCGAGAGGAACGCGTGAAAAAAGCTGAAACGCACGCTTCGAAAGGCGAGGCGCCCCCCGAGCTTGTCGAGGCTCTCCGCTGTGCGGGACACGATGAGATTTCCATCGTCGTTCGGCCCCCAGTCCTCGTAGTCGCGCCCCCAGTAGAGGATCACGGGTTTCCACCGGAACACGAGGTACGATCGTTCGTAGAGCGCGGAGAGCCCGTACCAGCTCGTCTCGCGCGGAGACGGCTTGTGTTTGTGTTCCCAGTCGTCCCTTTCATCCGTGTACGTGAGACGGTAGCGGACTTCGTAGGTCAGCCACTGATCGACGTGGAGTCTGAGCGTCGGATTCGATCCCGCGAAGACCCACGTGCGCTCGTCGAAAAGCGCTTTCTCCGCCGTGAGGGAAAAATCGATATCGCCCTCGAAGACGAGCGGTTTTTCCTCGAGACACACGACCGGCTTGTCGTAACGCGTTCTCGGGTCGTTCGCTGCCCCCTCGGAGCCGAACTCCTTCTCGAGGCGCTCGAGATCGAACCTGTCGCGTGCGCCGAGCGATTTTTGCGATGAATCGGCCGCCCCGCGGATCTTGCGCGTGAACTCGGCGATCTCGCTTCTCGTGAAGAGCGCCTGCGAAGGGATGACGACGAGCCCCAGCGTCTCGAAACGATCGAGCGCGCCGTAGCTCCAATGTTCGGGGGGGATGAATTCCTGACCGATGGGTTCCGAGAGCGCCGCGGTAGGGGCGACAACAATCGAAGACGCGACGAAGAGTAGAAACACGCACGCGCACCCGGGCAGGCGACTAGGATGTTTCACGCCGACGCTCGCGTTTCTGAAACTTGAGATCAGCGACCCGATAATTCTCCTTCGCCTTGTCAACCTGACCCGCTTTGTCGTACACGACGCCGAGGTAGTAGTACGCCTTCCCGTCATCCGGGTTGATCTCGATCACACGCTTCAGCGGCTGTATCGCCTTTCCAGGCTGATCCATCCGGTTGTAGCACAGACCGATGTGGTAGAGGATCGAGGGGTTCTCGGGCTCCATCTGGAGCGCCCGCTGGAAATAGCGCAGCGCCTTTCCGTACAGCCCTTTCTTCTCGCACCCCAACCCCAGATAAAAGTGACCCTCCTTGTGCGACGGATCGATCTTGACGACCTGCTTGAACTCCTCGACCGCCGCCTCGACCTGCCCTCTCTCGAAGAGGGCGATGCCGAGATTGAAGT
>CAZYCB010000095.1:0-1523 GCA_964645735.1 uncultured bacterium
GCGATCCGCGCAGGCTTCGACGCAGGTCTGCTTGCACTTGCCCGTCTTGAGTTTCAGACAACGCTCGGGGTCAATCACCACCACCT
Organism: uncultured bacterium; assembly: GCA_964645735.1. GTDB lineage: Bacteria > Krumholzibacteriota > Krumholzibacteriia > WVZY01 > WVZY01 > CAZYCB01. Next base: position 87 of record CAZYCB010000095.1, read on the forward strand.
GAGGCACGGCCTGCGGAAAGGGGATGTAGATGGGCTTGCGCTTGCCCATGCCGACGTTGAACTCATCCGCGAACTTCGGTTCCTTGAACACGCAGGCTTCGACGCATTCCATGCAGCCCACGCAGAGGTCCTCATCGATGTAGCGCGCCTTGCGCCTGACCGTCACGTCGAAGTTACCGACGTAGCCGTCGATCTTTTCGACCTCCGAGAGGGTCCACATCGTGATATTTTTGTGCGCTCTCACGCTTGTCATTTTCGGCGTCAAGATGCACGCCGCGCAGTCGAGCGTGGGAAACGTCTTGTCGAACTGGGCCATGTGCCCGCCGATCGTCGGTTCCCTCTCGACGAGATAGACGTGCTTGCCGGAGTTCGCGAGCGTCAAGGCTGCGTGGATACCCGCGATCCCGGCGCCGACGACGAGGACCTTCGAGTCGATCGACACTTTCCTGCGTTCGAGCGGCTTGTGGAGATGCACGCGGCGGACGGCGGCGCGTACGAGAGCGATCGCTTTTTCCGTCGCCGCTTCCTTGTCCTCGTGCACCCATGCGTCTTGCTCGCGGATGTTGACCATCTGGAAGTAGTAAGGGTTCAAGCCCGCATCGCCGGTGGCCCCGCGGAATGTCATCTCATGGAGCGTCGGCGAGCACGCCGCCACAACGATGCGCGTCAAGCCGTGCTCCCGAATGTCCTGCTTGATGAGCTCCTGGCCGGGGTCGGAACACATGTACTTGTATTCCCTCGCCAGCGTTACGCCAGGGAGTCCCTTGGCGAATTCGGCCACCCGTTTGACGTCTATGGTGCCTGCGATGTTCGTACCGCAGTGGCAGACGTAGACGCCGATTCCACCTTTGTCACTGCTTTTGTTCTTCGGCTCGTTCATACGACTCGCTCCTCTGTGTCAGACCCTCTGCTTTTCCAACCAACTCGATCGTGTCTTTGACCACCAGTTTCCCCTCCAAGCCGGCGGTTTTGATGGCATCCTGAAACATCACCAGATCCTTCGGACACGCCACAACCAGGGTATCCACCCCGGGAATGCCGGCCGCCTCTCTCACGCGGCTCTCCGCCGGCCGTTCGTGAACGCCAGGGGCGTCCTCCATCCAGATCCGTCCGCCGCCCGCGCCGCAGCAATACGCGTTGTCTCGGTTTCTCGGCATCTCCACGACCTCGGCGCCCAGTCTCCGGAGCACGCGCCGGGGGGCGTCGTAAACCCCGTTATAGCGGCCGAGGTAGCACGGATCGTGGTACGTTATTCGCGCTCCCGTCTTTTGCTTGATCGAAAGCGCCCCGCGCTCCATGAGCTCGTCGAGCACTTCCGTGTAATGCAGGACCGGTGTCCCGTTGAAGCCGCCGCCGTTTCCATCGGAGCCGGCATACTCATGCTTGAGCGCCTGATAGGTATGGGGATCGGTCGTGAACACCTTCTTGAACTGGGCC
>CAZYCB010000096.1:0-2190 GCA_964645735.1 uncultured bacterium
CGGGGACAGTCCAGGGAGACTTCGAATCAGGAACACAGGATGGAGTTGGGACGAACCGGGAGCGTGGCGGGTTGATGAACGAACCTAAGGCATAGTCGTATTGTGTGTTAACACGCCTTTGAATCCTCGATTGGGGGAAGCCCCCTATCGGAGGGTGTCGGTCCCGCCAAGAGCCACGAACAGGAAGTCACCTTCCCCGGCTTGCTCAATCACGTGATCGAAATCGGCACAGACGATTCGTGCCCGCGTGAGTGCTTTGGAAACTGTTTGAAAATCGTCGCTGTCAAATACGGCGTTCTGTCTCGTACCGATGGGAACGTTGAAACGCCCGTTTCGATTCACACGGTAGAGCCCGTTGCAGCACGTACGAGTGCGTGCATGGAACGGTAGTTGCGCATGTCCACAGGCTCCCGGTAACAGAGAATCCGGCGAACCGGAGATGAGAACAGCACCCCTCACCCCCGGATCCGAAGGATGGTGCCGCTCTCGAGCTCCACCTCCGCCGCTCCTCACGACGAGACATCGTTCGCTGCCCCTGCCCTGACCTCCACGAACTCCGGCTGCGCCGGCGCCGTCAGACGCCGATACCAGCGATGAAAGCTCTCGACGTTGATCTTCTCGCGGCGACAGAGCTCGCGCTGGCTCAGACCCGTGGTTGAGAAACGCTCCACGAGCTCCTGCCACTCCTCCGGGGGTGCGGCGGACGCGGCCGTTCGACAACTCTTGCATCGAATCCTGCTCGATGAAGACGAAATGAAAAAACACGAGCTGCAAAACTCGTGTCTCTTCTACTTCATCCGGAGGCGCCAGGGAAGGCTCCTAGGATTGACCGCTTACACTCTGGAGTCTTTCTACGCCGTTGAGCGACCAAGCCGTCAAGGGAAAGATGGCACATTATTGGAAAAGTGTGCCATCTGGGACTGCTTAGTTGATAAGCCGGCGTCGGGGATATGACGTACTCTAGCTGCGCCCCCCGCGACATTCTGTGATTCTAAGAGTGGGCAGCGCAGTAGTTGACGATTAGAGGAGGTGACCTGGGACACAAGAGCCGGACGCAAACGCGAAAATCCCGAAGCTGCGTCTTCGGGGTTTGGTTTCGCGTCTAGACGCGAGCGTAGATGGCAACGGTTTTCGCGGTCGGGTATCTACTTCTTCTTTTTCTTTTTTGGCTTATCGACCGTTTCCTCAACGGTTGTCCTGGGATGTTTCTTCACGTACTTCTTATCTTTGAATTTGCCCGTGACCGCACTTCTACCTCTTTTTGCCACGGCTACCTCCTTCGGGTTGACTAGGGGGCCGTTCACAAAACTACACTTTTGTGAACACCGTAGCTGAAGGCCCGGTACGCGTCAAGGGTGACGCTATCGGGCTCCGGAGGCGATTTCGAGGGGATTTTCGAATAGCCACCACCAAGGCACTCTTCATCCTGTCGATCTAAGGGCCTGCGCATCAGCTACATGCAGAGTTAGACACCGTATGGCCACGGTCCTGTTTGTGCCTTGCTCAAGAGTCGAGAATTCTATCCGTCGGCTCGCATGTGTACCGAGATCGTCAATCAATCAAGGAACATATATATACTATACAATTCACCGGTGGCGCGTCACGGGCCGAATTTCGCAACAAATATGTCCTCCACGCCTGCGCTCGTAAGTGCACCACCGCCAAAGTCAACGGTGCCCTTGAAATATCCTGTGACAGTCAAGTTTCTCGAGGCATCAACGGCGACAGCTCGAGCATCCTGAGAATAATCCACATCGCCGAAGCGCTTGCTCCAGAGGTGCCCACCATCGGACCCGAACTTCGCAACAAAGATGTCATCATGACCCGCGCTCGTAAGCGCACTGCCGCCAAAGTCAACGGTGCCCCAGAAAGATCCCGTCACGATTACGCTTCCCGAGGCATCGACGGCGACCGCTCGAGGAATCTGCGCACTGCCATCGCCGAAGCGCTTGCTCCAGACGTGAGCACCATCGGACCCAAACTTCGCAACAAAGATGTCATCACTGCCTGCGCTCGTAAGCGCACCACCGCCAAAGTCAACGGTGCCCTCGAAAAATCCCGTAACGATCACGTTTCCCGAGGCATCGACGGCGACCGCTTCAGCAAACTGCTCACTGCCATCGCCGAAGCGCTTGCTCCAGAGGTGAGCACCATCGGACCCGAACTTCGCAACAAAGATGTCATCACTGC
>CAZYCB010000097.1:0-2732 GCA_964645735.1 uncultured bacterium
CGCGTGGGGAGCGATCGGCGCCGCCATGGCGTGCTTCCACGAGGCGCTCGAGTACAGCAAGGAACGGATCCAGTTCGACAAGCCGATCGCGTCTTTCCAGCTGACGCAGCGGAAGCTGACCGACATGGCGACCGAGATCACGCTCGGCCAGCTGCTGGCGCTCCAGCTGGGGAGGCTCAAAGACGAAGGGAAGGAGAGCTTCAAACAGGTTTCGATGGCCAAACGTAACAACGTCCGCAAAGCGCTCGAGGTCGCCCGTCTCGGCCGCTCGATTCTGGGCGCGAACGGGATCAGCGGCGAATACCAGTGCATGCGCCACATGTGCAATCTCGAGTCGGTGGACACGTACGAGGGGACGTACGAGATCCACACCCTGATCGTCGGACACGATCTCACGGGCATAGAAGCCTACTCGTAGTCTGTTTGACGCGCGCGGCCGGTGTCCCGGTTCGGGCCGGGTCGCGCGGAGCAAGACAGGGGCCCGCCGCGGGGTGCTTTCCGCGTCCAAAGAAGCCTTTCCCCGGCATTCTTATTTGCTTGACCCGGTTTTTTGGCGGTTCGTAATATAGTCTGCCCACGGGCCTAAGGCGTCGCTTGACGGTCGGAGTTCACTGCTCTGGCGCGAGAGTGGCGGAATTGGCAGACGCGCTGGATTTAGGATCCAGTGAGCTTAAACTCGTGGGGGTTCGAGTCCCCCCTCTCGCACCAACGACTGGAGCTTTTCATGGCCGAGGAGTCAGCAGGCAAGATGACAGCAGATCGGAAATTCACCGTGTCGGTGACCCGCCCGTCGGGCTGCAAGCGAGTTCTAGCGATCGAGATTCCCAACGAGGAAGTGGAGAGGGAAGAGGCTCAGCTGCTCGTGGAACTTCAGCGCGACCTCAAGGTCCCCGGTTTTCGCAAGGGGAAGGTGCCGCCGAAGTTCATCGAGAAAAACTACGCGGCCGTCATCCACGAGGACGCGGTCCGGAGCGTGCTGCCCGCCGTCTACGAAGATGCTCTGGTCAAAGAGGGGATCGTTCCGATTGGGGAACCCAAGTTCGAGAACCTGAAGGCGAAGAAGGGTGAAGGGATAACCGTCGACGTCGAGGTCGAGGTCCGGCCCGACATCCACCTCAAGGACTATGTTGGTGTTAAGGTCGGCGTCGAGAACAAGACGATCGGGGACAAAGACGTCGAAGAAACGATCGAGCGCATCCGGGGCCAAAGGGCTGTCTTCGTCGTCGTCGAACGGCCCGCGAAAGAGGGCGACCTCCTCATCATCGATTATGCGCCGTTGCTTCCATCGGGAGAGCTCGACACGAAGAACGGAGTGCACAACTACCCCGTCGATCTGACGAGCGAATCTCTCCTCCCCGAGTTCAGGGAAGGCCTTCGCGGAATGGAGATCAAGGGCGAGAAGGACATCGTCGTGAACTACGCGCCGGATTTTCCCGAGAAGGCGCTCGCCGGGGTGCAGAGAACCTATCGCGTCACGGTGAAAGAACTCAAGGAAATGCGGCTGCCGGATCTCAACGACGAGTTCGCCCGCGAGCTGGGAAAGCAGTTCGCCGACCTCGCCGCGCTCAAGCTCCAGATCAAGGCGGACCTCGAGCGCGAGGAGGAGAAACGCCGCCGGCACGAAGCGGAGGAGAAGATCATCGACCGGGTGATCGAATCGAATCCGTTCGACGTTCCCGAAACGATGATCGAGAACTATTTGTCCAGCGTCATCGAACAGGACCGGCGGAGACGGCCCGACGTTCCCGACGAGGCCGAGCGCGAGAGAGAGATACGCGAGCATTTTCGCGGAGCCGCCTCCCGGACGATCAAGAAGTTCCTCGTCCTCGAAGCGGTCCGCGAGCAGGAGAGCATTGCCGTCGCTCCGGAAGAGCTGGAGGCGAGCATAGAGGAGTTGTCGAGGAGCGGCGGCGAGAAGGCCGACGACGTCAGGGCCTATTTCAGACACCCCGAGCGCCGTAGAAGCGTCGAGAACGAACTCCTGGACAAGAAGGCGATCGACTTCCTCCGGGAGAAAGCGGTAATCACCGCGGAGTGAGAATTTCACTTCTGCGGCCCCAATAGAGGCGCTATATTAGCGTCATAGAAAGGAACAATACGCGATGCCGCAAAACCAGTACACGATTCCGTTTGTCGTAGAGCAGACCGGCCGGTTCGAGAGGTCTTACGATATATACTCGAGACTGCTCAAGGACCGGATCATCTTTCTGGGCTTGCCGATCAACGACGCCGTGGCCAATCTCGTCATTGCCCAGCTGCTCTTCCTCGAGGCGGAGGACCCCGAACGGGACATCTTTATCTACATCAACAGCCCGGGCGGCGTGATCTCTTCGGGGATGGCGATCTACGACACCATGCGCTATATCGCGCCCGACGTGGCGACGATCTGCATGGGTCAGGCGGCGAGCATGGCGGCGGTTCTTCTCGCGGCGGGAAAAAAGGGCAAGCGTTCGGCCCTGCCGCACGCGAGGGTGATGATTCACCAGCCGTCGGGGGCCTCGGAGGGGCAGGCCGCCTCGATCGAGATCTATACAAAAGAGATCCTCAAGATGCGCGACCAGCTCAACGACATCCTCGCCGAGCACACCGGCCAACCGGTGAAGAAGATCGCCAGGGACACCGACCGCGATTACTTCATGTCGACGGAGGAGTCGAAGGAATACGGAATCATCGACAATATTTTCACGAACCGTGCAAACCTTCCCGCGAAGAGCGGTGGGGAATAAAGGCGC
>CAZYCB010000098.1:0-1588 GCA_964645735.1 uncultured bacterium
AGCCAGGACGAGCAGCAACACGACTATAAGCTCGGGCGAGAATCCCGCCATACATCACCCTCCCTTTTGCTCGACATTGCGCTGCCCAGACCGGCGGCGAGATGCTGCCGCCGGCGCGCCCGATGGCTCAACAGCAGCGACGGGACCACCAACGCCGTGACCATGATTCGCGTCGTGTGCCGTCACTCCACTCGTTGGTGGTACTTGAATACTCTCCCGCAAGGGGCATATGAGGGCAAAGTTAGAATTTCGTTAGAATGAGAGGCAGGCTAGAGAAAAAGCCGTCACGCAGTCGACCGGACCTGCTGCCTGGGGATGTGGGTCGTGAAGGTGCGGCCATGGGTGAAGGGTCAAAATCCCGACCCGGATTACACAGGCAGATCCCGAAGCTGGTCGGCGTTGGAACTTCCCTCGCGGCGGTTCGATAGGGGAACTGGCTCCCCAGGCTGGACGCGGTTAGAACTCGTCTGGTAGCGGAAGCGCTAGCATGAAGATGGGGCCCACGCTGGACGAAGTTAGAACTTCCCTAAGGGACGTTCGATAGTGGAAGGGGCCCCGAGGTGGTACCAGTATTTGGCGGCCGACAGTGAGCTCCGCGTTGGAGAGCTACTGTGGATCATTAAGGTGCGCTGCGAGCGGTGGAACAGACAGACCCGACTGGATCGGATGTGCAGGTGATACGGCAGCGGTGACAGGCCAGACCGCCCACGTAGCGCTCGCGACGACGACGAAGGATTCGCCCGGGTTATCTGGAAACTCGGCATAGTTCACGTGGTATACGGCAGCGGCGACGGATGTAATGGTTTGATAATAAGCTAAATCGGAGTTCGACAGGCTGAGGGTTGTCACATGCGGGTCATTTGTAGTCCCGGAGTATAACAAACTGCCATTTGTCCCATCATAATCGTAAATATAAACGCCAAGGCCTTGACCGGTTGTGACCGGGTTGTTCCAGAAGAGTGTGTTCATTGCGAGACTGCTGGAATTGTTCCAACTGGGCCCGTTTAACCGAATACTAGACGGAGCGTATGGAACCTGTACCGTTCGAGAAACAGCGCCGAGGCCATCGCTTACTGAGAAGGTGACGTTCTCGCCGGAGACAACGGCGGGGGCGACTCCCATGTACAAACCGAGGGATTGCTGGAATTGAAGCTCATGACCGTTGAGGGTGACGGTGAGAGTAGAGACAACGGGTCCGGTGTTACTTCCTTCTCGGACCCACACGTAGGCACCGTCGGTCAATGGAGTCCCGCCAGGCGAGTATAAACAGACTCCTCCGATATAGAGGTTACGAACGATGGATTTTGGCGCGGAGGGGGCATCATCACTGGAGCAACCGCCGAAGAGGAGAACCATTGGTGCGAAGATAGCGGAGGCTAAAACAAAGAGTTTTCTTCCTGGCATCGGTATGCACCTCCTTTGGAACAGCATGCTGATAGCCATGCGAAGGGCGGAACGCGTCGGAGCGTTTATGGCAAGCGATGCTGTTGGCAGCATTTACCGTGCCACTTGAGCGAGTGCGGCGGCGGAACAGCCGGTGGGGGCGCCGGAATCACGGCGTGCCCGTTTTTGGTGAAGTGTGAAGATG
>CAZYCB010000099.1:0-3748 GCA_964645735.1 uncultured bacterium
AGCCGACGACTCTCTTGCCGCTCGTTTTCAACTCGCCCAGAACACGCATGAGGCTCGTTTTCACACCTTCGACCTTGGCCGCAAAATCCTCGTAATACGAGAACCCCGTCATCCCCAGGGACCGTTCCTCACGGAGCCGCATCGAGACGGACTCGTCCATCGCTTCCCTTGGTTCCACGTACAATCTCAGCGAGCCTCCGTGAATCGGCAGGTGCCGGATCCGATTCAGAAACAGCGAGTGCCGTCTGAACAGCTCGTCGAGGGCGGTTACGGAGAAATAGCAGAGGTGCTGGTGATAGATCGTGTCGAATTCGCACTTGTCGATCAGATCCTTGAGATAGGGCGCCTCGATCACGATGACCCCATTGTCCTTCACCAGGATCCTCATGCCCTCCACGAACCCGTTCAAATCGGGAACGTGGGCGAGCACGTTGTTCGCGATGACGACATCCGCACGCTTTCCATCGGCGGCGAGTTCGCGGGCGAGCGCTTCCGTGAAGAACGTGCACATCGTTCGCACCCCCGCCTCCTCAGCCGCCTTGGCCGGGCCATCCGCAGGGTCGATTCCGAGAACCGGTATACCCTTTTCGACAAAATTCTTGAGCAAATACCCGTCGTTGCTCGCCAGCTCGACGACGAGGCTCCCCGCATCCAACCCCCGGTCGTTGACGAGTTCTTCGGCGTTTCGCCGCGAATGATCGAGAAGCGCCTTGGAAACCGACGAGAAATACGGGTAGTCCTGGCAGAAGAGGATTTCTGGATCGACGCTCACCGTGATCTGCACGAGATAGCAGTGAGGGCAGAAAGCGAGATCGAGGGGCTCGAGGATCTCCGGTGCGTCGAGCTGATCCTTGGTGAGAAGACGATCGGCGAGAGGCGTCGTGCCGAAGGAGAGTATCAGCTGCAGCCCTTCTCGCCGGCAGAGTCGGCATTTCACCCCCCGCAGCACTTCAGGCTTCTTTTTGTCTGGTCGCATGGTTGGCCTTTCTCGCCCTTACTGTTTCGTCCGCCACCGCAGGTCCGGACCCAACTGCCCCGTCTCCAGCAACATCTTGATGTGGTCCACCCGTTTGAACCGCACCCCTTCGAAATCATCCAGACGAACGCCTACTCGCTTGTACGCGTCAAAAAGCTCCCCGGCGCCGCGACGGGCATCCCACGTGGGTCCGAACTCCGCGACCGTCCGGCGCAGCTTCTCGCAGTCGACACGGTAGTTTCGCTTGTCGGGCCCGGCGGTATCGGCGAACGTGATCTTGCAGCCCGGAACCGTGTTCTTCACGATCTCCGCCAGCTCCTTTATGCGGAAGTTCTGGTCCGTGCGTCCCACGTTGAACGCTTGATTGTGGACGAGTTCGACCGGGGCATGGAGGACCGCGATGAACGCCCTCGATATGTCCTCGATATGGACGATCGGCCGCCACGGCGATCCGTCGCTCTTGAGGTAAACGTCCCCCGTCGTGAACGCCCATGCCACCAGATTGTTCAGAACCAAGTCGAATCTCAATCTGGGAGAAACCCCGTAGGCCGTCGCGTTCCTCAAGAAAGTCGGGCTGAAACTCCTGTCGGCGAGTTTGGCGACGTCGCGCTCGACCATCACCTTCGACTCCCCGTACAGCGTCACCGGATTGAACGCCCCGCTCTCGTCGATAAGGTTGTCGCCCGCGGCCCCGTAGTTGCTGCACGACGAGGAGAAGATGAAACGGCGCACGCCGGCCTGCTTCGATAGCTCGGCCAGGCGAACGGACGCCTGGTGATTGATCGCGTACGTGAGGCCGGGGTTGAGGTCTCCGAGAGGATCGTTGGAGAGACCGGCAAGATGCATGACGGCATCGATCCCATCGAGATCGCGCACCTCGGCGTCCCGCACGTCCTTCGCTATCTCGGGCACGTCCACGATGCCGTCGCCGAACGTGCACCTCCTGTACAGATCGCTGTCGTACCCGACGATGTCGTGACCTTCAGCCAGAAGCATCGGAACGAGGACCGTCCCGATGTACCCTTTGTGCCCCGTTACCATTACTTTCATGGTGTCAACTCCAAACTTTCCAAGGTGCTTTTCCCGTCTGCCAAAGCTCCTCGAGGAGGACCTTGTCGCGCATCGTATCCATACACTGCCAGAACGACGTGTGCCGGAAAGCCATCAGCTGACCGTCCTTCGCCAGCCGCTGCAGCGGGCCGCGTTCCCACTGCGTATCATCGCCCTCGATGTAGTCCATCACTCCCGGTTCCACGACGAAGAACGCCCCGTTGATCCACCCCTCCCGTGTCTGCGGTTTCTCCGAGAACTCGGCGATCCGGTCGCCGTCCAGTTCCAAATGCCCGAAGCGTGCCGGCGGATGAACGGCCGTCAGCGTCACCAGCCGGCCGTGTGAGCGGTGAAACTTGAGCAGCGCCTCGAGGTCGACGTCCGACACGCCGTCCCCCCATGTCAGCATGAACGTTTCGTTGCCGAGGTGCGGCACCAGCCGTTTGATTCGTCCACCTGTCAGCGTGGCAATGCCCGTATCGACGAGGTCGACCGTCCAATCGGTGGTCACTTCACTGTGGAGTTCGACCTTGCCGGTATTCAGCTGAACCGTCAGGTCGCTGTTCAACGAACAGTAGTCCACCATGTACTTCTTGATTACTTCGCCCTTGTATCCCAGCGCCACCACGAAGTTCTTGTAGCCGAAGTGGCTGTAGTGCATCATGATGTGCCACAGGATCGGACGGCCGCCGATTTCTATCATTGGCTTCGGCTTGATGACCGTCTCCTCGGACAAGCGCGAACCGACCCCACCCGCCAGAATGGCTACTTTCATCGTGTCTTTCTCGTCACCCCGTTTCTACTCCACGGAGCTGCACACAGCCCGTTTTTTCCGTGCGACGCTGCACACGGCAGCCACGATTTCTTGTCTCAGCTTGGATCTCACCCGCACGGCCCAACGCATCACGACTCCAGAGGCTCGGATCCTGTCGGCGATCGCAACCGGCACGCGAACCGACGCTTTCCAGTATTCCCCGAACAGGCGCCACGTCGGCAGGCGCACCCCCCCGGTGCTCGCCGCCGAGTCGTACCAAACGGCCGTTCGGTCCGCCCCGGCGTACGCCAACGCCGATCGTTTCGGGTGATCTCTCCTGAAGAACAGCGCCTCGGGGATCCGATACAGCTTCCCGAGAAGCGCGAGTTCTCCGACGAGAACGTAGTCGGACGCACAGTACTTCCCTATCAGGCCGGTCTGTCTGAGCGCGCTCGAGCGGATCACACCGAACACCAGATTGCACCACCCCCCCGGTCGGTCCATCAGCCAGGTTCTCAGGCGACGATCGGCCCGCGGATCGGTATAGTCGACGTCTTCGACGTATTCCCTGAGGGCTTTTCCGTCCTCGTCGATGAAGATCGACGTCGTGTAACAGAGCACCACCGAATCATCCCGCTCTAGAAGTTCCACGCACCGGGCCACGAACTCGGGAGCACACACGTCGTCGTGCGCCGCCCACTTGAAGTAGCGTCCCGAGGACAGCTCGAACACCCGATTGTAATTGTCCGCGGCGCCGAGGTTGATCTCGTTACGGCTATACTTGACGCGCGCGTCCCGGGCGGTGTACCCGCGACAGATATCCCCCGTGCGATCGCTCGAGGCGTTGTCGGAAATGATCAGCTCGATGTCCGTATAGCTCTGGCCCAGGATCGATTCGATCGCCTCTGCAATGAACCGTTCGCCGTTGTGTACAGGCAAACCTACGCTCACCAGGGGCTTCACCTTCA
>CAZYCB010000100.1:0-6500 GCA_964645735.1 uncultured bacterium
CTCCCTCGGATTCGACGCGACGAACGTCGTTGTCGCGCTCCTCATCACCCAGTTCATAGGGTTCCCCGCCGCGATCGCCTTCGGAAAGATCGGCGAGAGGTGGGGGGCGAAGACGGGGATATACATCGGGATCGCCGTCTACATCGCCGTGTGCGTCTGGGCGTATCGCATGAAAAACGTCCGCGAATTCTACGTGCTCGCCGTGTCGGTGGGGCTCGTTCTCGGAGGCATCCAGTCGCTCAGCCGATCTTTGTATTCGAGGATCATTCCGAAAGACCGGTCGGCGGAGTTCTTCGGCTTCTACAACATGCTCGGAAAGTTCGCAGCCGTCATCGGACCTCTGCTCATGGGCGGTGTCGGCGTCCTCACGGGGGATCCTCATCTGGCCATTCTGTCAGTGATCGTCCTTCTCGTCGCCGGCGCGGTGCTCATCGGACGGGTGAGCGAATCCGAGGGACAACGCGCGGCGCTCGAAATGGAGAGACCGTGACGCCATCCGCCGCTCAGAAGTCGATCTGAAATCTCGTTTGCAGCGTGCTGAGCGTCCCGAGGTCCTCCTCTTCTGCCGTCCATCCGTCGACGCTCGAATTGACGTAGTTCACCATCACGCGCGTGTTGGGATTCAAGTACCAGTTGACGCCGACAGTGATGTCCGTGAGTTTCCCGCCGTAAATGTCCTTGTCGTTGAGATCGACGATCTCGTAGCGGACACCCAGCTCCAGGGCACCGACACCGCTGCCGTCCTGACGGAAGTTCCGCTTGGGCTTCACGCGATCGAAAATCCCCTCGGCGGCCCTGTACGCGCGGCTCTCGCCGGTGAGGAACGCCGAGCCGTAGACGTAGTACGCCTGAAACGAAGGATCGCCGGATTCGTCGGAATCCAGCGCCGAGATCGTGTACTCCCCCTGCGCCGAGAACGGCCCCCACACGAGCGCTCCTTCGGCTTCGCAGAACTGTGCTGCGTCGGTCGTGATATTCCCCGTGCCGACGGTGAGTGAGCTCAGCGCGAGGTGCGCGGACGGTTTCGACTCGATCTTGACGACGTCCGTGTTCCGATAGGAGTACGCGGCGCCCAGATGGAAGAGACCGCCGTCGTCCCCGCCCCGCCACGGAAGTCCCGTCACGCGGACAGTGCCGGCGTAGCAGCCGCCGTCCCTGGAGTCCCTTCCGCCGTTGTCGGTATCACGAAAAAAGCCGCTCGAAAGAGTCACGCGGTTGGCGAAGTACGCGTTCTGCTGGCGGAACCCAGTGTTGCGGTCGGACAGGTACGATCCCAAAACCAGGCACGAGCGCTCCATGAACGTCGTGTAGTCGTCGCTCGTCAACACCTCGAGGCCGAAGGGCTCCTTCTGGTGGCCGACCTGCACGGTCCCGACGAACGGGATCCCTGTGACGCCGATGTACGCGTCCTTGACCGCGACTTCTTTCGACGCCTTGCCGTCCTGCGCCTTCTCGGCCGCGCCGGCGAAATCGTACTCCGCCTTGAACAGGATGTAGGTGTAGACGGTGCCCGACACCGAAAGCCTCGCGCGGCGAAGCTCCGTGCCGTCCGGTATGTCGCCGAACCACGTCTTGTTGCCATCGGTTTGGTCGAACCACGCCCAGTCGTTCTGGAGCCGGCCGCCAATCCTGACTTTGAACGCCTTGTCTTCGGACTGGAGAACGATCCCGTTGTCCCAGGACGCACCAAGCTCCGTGCCGGCACGGCTCGCAGCAGCGCCGACAAACAGACTCGCGAAGGCGAGCACGGCCGCGATATGAGTTCTCATGTCTCCCCCTTCTCACTGATCGAAAGCCCGAGCGGATAGCGATGCAAAAGTGTACTGCGGATGCCGCGCCGGCGAGCAGATCATCGTAGCTCGACTCACGACTCCACCGACGACACTCCAATGACACTCTAATAGCACTCTCATTGTAGCCTAGCCTGCCTGGCGTGTCAATGGAAACTTCCGGGCCCCGCCGCAACTGCCGTTGTTGACGCGGGGTGCCGGAGGGCGTATATCGTCTTACGGGTGTGGCGGGCGCACGAACCGGCGCCCCCGACCGCGCGTCCGAACGAGGGCGCTGCAAGGAGTCTCGTCGAGTGAAACGCTCATTTCCCGATAAACACCCCATGGACCCCCGCGAGATCGGCAAAGAGATCGGCAAGGAGGTCGGCGAGGAGGCGACGAAAGCCGCTCGAGAGACCAAGGAGGGTTTTGTCGGTCTCTTACGGGCGATCCCCCAGGCGTGGGACGGCTTTCTCTTCGAGCGGCGAGTCCCCATGATGGCTGCGGGGCTGGCGTACTTCTTCCTTCTGGGGCTCGTCCCATTTCTCTTCCTCCTCGCAGCCGTGAGCGGCTACGTGATGCGGACGAACCCCGACCTCATCCAGCAGATCGACGCGAACGTCCTGGAGTTCCTGCCGCCGGTGGTCGGCGAGAGGCTCTTTTTGCAGATCGAGAATGCGGCGGCGAATTGGCAGGCGTTCGGCCTCTTGGGCTTGGGCTCGCTCGTCATCGTCGCCATGGGGCTCTTCGACGCTCTCGACGAGGGGATCAACGCCGTCATGGGAGCGAGAAAAAAGGTTGGGTTTCTGAAAGGGCGCATCCTTTCTCTCGCGTACATCGTGGGCGCGATGCTCTTCTTCTCCGTTGCGGCCGCCGCGGGCTACAGCCTCAACCTTCTCGAGGCCCTCCCGATATTTCAAAAGAACCCCGCCGTGATTCCGTTCGTCGGAAAGTATTTCTCCGCGTGGGTGTTCGGCGTCTTCTTGTTCATCCTCTATATGACGCTTCCCGTCAAAACACCCAAAGCGGCGTACGCAGTCGTGATATCGCTCGCCGTCACGGGCGGCTGGTCCGTTCTCCAGGAGCTTGGAACGTACGTCACCGCGGGGTTGTCCAAACGCCAGGTGCTCTACGGAGCTCTCGGCGGCACTGCCCTTTTCATCACGTGGATGTACCTGCTCGCCTTCCTCATTCTGCTCGGCGCGAGAATCCTCGACTTCTGGCGGACGACGCCGCGGAAAGCGCCGCCGGACGCCGGCGACAATGTCTAGCCCGCGTGCGCCAGCGGGGACGGCCCCGGAAGAGACCGAACCCGCGTGCGCGGTTGACATTCGTCACATCACAAACTAGAATGCGTACAGCTGGGGTTCGTCTTTCGTCGTGTCGTGACGTGCACGACGGGAACCGCGGAGAGGACGACGTCGGGCATCGGCCCGGGACCGTCCCGTTCGCGAACGGAAGGTGGGCACCGGCGTCGTCATCATGACTCAACATCTGCAAAAGCCCTATTGCGCGAAATGCGAGCACCGCGTGCGTTCCATCCTTCGGGACGTGGATGAGTACGCCCTCCAGAATCTCGATTCCACCAAGGCGTGCTACGTGTACAAGAGGGGGCAAGTGATCTTCTCGGAGGGGATACCGCCGACCGGGCTCTTCTGCGTCTACGAGGGGAAGGTCAAGGTCTACAAGACCGGCGGCGAGGGACGCGAGAAGATCGTGCGGCTCGCCACACACGGCGACGTGATCGGCTATCGGTCGCTGCTCACCGGCGAGCCCTCGTCGGTGTCGGCCGCGGCGCTCGAAAAGTCCGTCATCTGCTGCATCCCGCAGGAGACGTTCTTCAAGCTCCTCAGAGGGAACGGCGGGTTCTCGATGCGCATCATCGAACTCCTCTCGGCCGAGCTCTCGCGGGCCGAGAACCAGATCGTTCACATCGCGCAGAAACCCGTGAGAGAGAGGCTCGCGGAAGCGCTGCTCCTCCTCAAAGATACCTACGGCACGGAGGACGGCGACAGTTCGGCGATCAACGTTCTCCTCTCGAGGGAGGAACTCGCCGGGATCGTCGGCACGGCTGTCGAGACGCTCGTCCGCGCGATCGCCGAACTCAAGAGGCAGCGCGTGATCTCGACCGAGAAGAAGAAGATACGGATCCTCGACCTCCCGCGTCTCGTCGAAATCGGGAAACTCTCCGACTGAACCCAAAGGGAGACACGACCTATGCGGAAGCTCTTCGTGGTTTTCGGGATCATCGTCGCCCTCATCGGGGTGGCTCTCGTAGTCGTTGCGACCAACCTCGACCGGATCATCAACAAGAACAAAGAGTTCGTGCTCTCGCGCGTCGAGGCGACGCTGGGACGGGAGGTCGGTGTCGGGGACGTCGGCGTGACGCTCTCCGGCGGCATCGGCGTCCGCCTGGAGAACATCTCGATCGGAGAGGACCCCGCATTCGGCACGGATCCTTTCGTCCGTGCGTCGCAGGTCCAGGTCTCCGCCAAGCTTCTCCCTCTCCTCAAGAGGAAGTTCGAGGTCAAGCGGGTTACGCTTCGCGATCCGGTGATACGGATCGTGAAAAACAAGGACGGCGTGCTCAACACGCAGTCGCTCGTTGCCCGCGCCGCCGGAGGCCAAGCGGCGGGCGACACGCAAGGCCGGACGTCCGGCGCCGAGGCTGTACCGCTCGTCGTTTCGCTGGCGAGCATCGAGAACGGCGAGATCGCGTACACCGACGAGGCACAGGGGATCGCGCTTCGCGTTCACAAGATCGAAACGTCCGTCACGGATTTCGATTTGAAAAAACCTATCTCGCTCGAGCTCAAGGCGGCTCTTCTCGCCGACGAGAGGAACCTCGCGATGCGGGGCACGTTCGGACCCCTGCCGTCAGGGCCGCGCGGAGCTGACGCCGGTCCCATCGTCGTTCCCGTGGACATCGATGCAACGATCGACGCGCTCGATGCGGCCTCCGTCTTTACCACGTTTCCCCGTGTCTCCGCCGGTTTGTCCGAGAAGGTCCGCATCGGCGGACCCGTCGGCATCCATCTCACGGCGAAAGGCACGTCCGCGGACGCGCGCGTGCACGCGGCGCTCGACGGATCGCGTATCGACATTCAGGGGCCTCAAGGATTCCACAAGACCGACGGAGTACGGCTCGCGGTCGATCTCGACGGACGCTACACGCCGAAGAAGTTCGCCATCGAAAAGGCGACCGGCGAATTCGCCTCGCTCAAGCTCGACGCCGACGGGGAATACGTCATGGCCCAGCCGCCGTCGCTCGTCCTCGATGTGCGTTCGAGAGAGTTCGGCCTCTCCGGCTGGGAAACGATCGTCCCCATGGCCGCTCCCTACAAGCTGTCGGGAAAAGCCGAATTCACCGCGCACGTCGAAGGCGAACTCAAACCCGGGCAATCTCCGGCCGTCACCGGAACGGGAAAGATCATCGGCGGCACGGCCGTCGTGCCGCAGGCGGCGAAACCTGTAACGGACATCTCCGCCGACATCGCTTTCACGCACGAACGGGCCGAGGTGAAGCACGCGTCCCTCCGGATCGGCGGGTCCAGCGCCGAGGGACACGCCACGATCTCCAAATTCAAACCGCTCACGCTCACGTACGAGGCGGTGTCCGCATCGCTGGCACTCGCCGACGTGAAGCCGCCCCAGCCGAGCGTGAAGAAACCCGAGCATCTGGACAAGCTCGCCGTGAAAGGACATCTCACCGTCGACCCGGTGACCAAGGCCGCCTCGGGAGAAGGAACGGTGGTCTCTCCATCCGGTTCGGTCGCGAACATCGACTACGCGAACCTTGCCGCGTCTTACACGATTGCGGGAAAGGCGATCCGCATCGTCGACATGAACGTGCACGCGCTCGACGGAGATCTCACGGGCGGAGGCGTGATTACCGCAGACACTAAGGAAAGCTCCTTCGACATCAGGCTCGCCGCCGACAAGGTGGACGTAACGGAGCTTCTCACGGCGCTTCCCGGATCGGCCCACCAGATGATTCGAGGCGCGGCGAGCCTGAACCTCGCCATCTCTGGAAGCGGCAAGCAGTGGTTGGATGTGCAGAAGACGCTCACGGGCTCTGGGCTCGCCGAGCTCTTCGACGGCGAGATCCTCGAAATCAACTTCGCCACCGCGATCTTCGACGAAATCGGCCGGTACCTCGGCGTGGCGAACCTCATCCCCGCCCCCCTCAAGGCGAAGTATCCGGCTGTTTTCGAAACGAAGAACACGGCATTCAAGAATCTCAAGAGCGATTTCGTCGTGGAGAAGGGCAAGATCCTCGCGCGAAACCTCCAGTTCACACACGCGGACTACAGGATCGGAGCGAAGGGGTCCCTGGGTTTCGACCGCAGTCTCGACATGGCAGCGACGTTCGTCGTTTCGAAAAAGCTCACCGATGACCTCGTTCGGAGCTACCCCGTCGCGGCGTACTTGAGGAACGCCGCGGGAGAACTCGAGCTTCCCCTCGTGCTCGCCGGAGCGCTCCCGCGCGTTCAGGTGAAGCCGGATGCGGATTACATCAAGAACCTGATGGGAAAAGGATTGGTCGGAAAGGGCCTCAACGACTTGAAGAACGATTACCTGAAGAAGCTTCGTCCCGCTGACGATACCTCGCCTGCCCCGCCCGATACGACGAAATGAGACACGCGCCGGCGGAACGACGAGCCACGGTGAAGGGCTGAACGCCCCTCGTTCGAGGCTGCGAGGGGGCGCGCGTTCCAATGCCGCCCGGCT
>CAZYCB010000101.1:0-3892 GCA_964645735.1 uncultured bacterium
CGTCGAGAAAACGGCGTCGTGGCTCAAGACCGACGGTTGTTTCAGCGTCGTGCTCCAGCTGGCCTCGATGTCGCAGAGTAAAGTCATGGATACCGAATTCGACAGCGTCAAACGTCTGGAGTCCGTGATACGGCTCGTCGATCCGGAGATGCTCGCGGGCATGGCGGGGAAGGCGGGACTGAGCGAGGTATCCTCGCGTGTGGTCACGCTCGAGAGCGGCAAACGATTCTACGTCGGACTCTATCGGAAGGCAGCGGCGTGACGCGCTGCCGTTGGCGGCCGGGCCGGTGACTCACGAAAGCGTGTGAGGCCATGAACGACATCAACGTGATCGATCACCCGTTCAAACAGAAGATGATGCTCGAGATCGGCGGCGAATACGCCGGTTTCGAGAGAGATACGACGTACTACCGGAAACGCGCCGGCGCCGGCGGCTCGGCCGCTCTTTCCGTGAGGAGCGTGCAGCAGCCGGTCGATGCGTTGGCAGGCTGGGCTCGCGGCGCGCGCCGCTTTCCTCGGAGCGCGCCGGACGTCTGGAATGGCAGCGACGAGTGACTAACGCCCCGTTTGCATTCCCCATCCTTTTCGACCGCGGCGGCGTTCTGGCGGTGTGCAAACCGGAAGGGCTTGCCGCGATTCCCGAACGCGCCAAGGACAGGGATTCGCTTCTGTCCTCTCTTCAAGCATCGATTTCCGAGAAGCTCTATGTGGTCCACCGTCTGGACAAGGACGTGAGCGGCGTCATGCTTTTCGCGAGGACCGCCGCCGCCCACAAATGCCTCAACGATCAGTTCGCGAACCGCCGCATAGCGAAGACGTACGTCGCTCTGGTCCACGGAGTGCTTCGGGACGAGAAAGGGACGATCGACAAAGCGATCCGGGAGTTCGGATCGGGGCGGATGGGCGTTGACCCGAAACGGGGCAGGGCGAGCACGACGAGCTACGAAGTTCTCAGGCGCATGGGGGAGTACACATTCGTGAGCGTACGCTCGGCTACGGGCCGCCGGCACCAGATTCGAGTCCACTTCTACAGCGTGGGGCATCCGGTGGTGGGGGATCGCCGATACGGCGAGAAGGCCCTTCAGGAGCGTTTCCCCCGTCTGATGCTGCACGCGGCGGCGATCGCGTTCGAACTTCCGACGGGAGAATCGGTCGAGGTCGAAGCCGCCGTCCCGGACACCTTCGCGGCGGTGCTGGAATCGGCGGCTCGATGAGGCTAGGCGTTTTCCGGCGCTTCCTAGCGGAAAGCCACCGCGGCGTACCCGACCCAATGGTGCAGGTTGTTGGGGGCAGTCGGCCCCATGCCGCTCAATTTCTCCGTGTCGAGCGACGCCTCGCTCACGCTCGTCCCGTAATCGAGCAGGTAACCCTCCAGACGCCGCGATTCGAGCCTTTCGGCGACACGCGACGCCACGTTCACTCCCATCGGTATCGAGAAACGCCCGCACCAGGGAATCGTGTATTTCGTCACGTCCTCCTGATCCACGAACTGGTACATGAATTCCCCCAGCTGTTCGCGGTCGATGGGCCCCGACAGGTAGTCGCCCGCGAGGGCGATATCGCGCTCGACGGCGGCTTGATACCCGTCGACATCCGTGCCGAAGTCGGCGTAGTTCTGACCCCCCCACCCCGAATTCCCGTAGTGCACGGCATCGGTCGAGGAGATGGCGCACACATCGCGTCCGAGACGCCACCCCTTCTTGCCCATGATCGCGGCGAGCGCATCCGACACCTCGCCGGCAATGCGATCGAGCGTTTTCCAATCCATGTACGGGACGAGAATGGACACGATCTCGACGTCCCTGTCGTACGCCTGGAGAAACGGAACGATCGCCTCCACGGAGTGCTCGACCGTATGCATGTCGTTGTTCACCAGATAGTCGTCCTTGGGCAGGCGGTCGATGATCTCATCACGGAGCGCGGAGACTCTCACGGGACCATAGGGGCCGTGCCAGGTCTTGAAGGCATCGAAGACGATCTTGTCCCGGCATTGGAAAACACGTGCCTTGTGAAAAACGCCGAACACGACGACCGTGCGGGCGCGGACGTGCGGGAGGAGAAGAGAGTAGAGCCGGCCGGCGTAGTAGTAGTCGTCGTGAGGGCACACGGCGGCGGCGACGGGTGCGTCGGGCGCCAGTCCGCAGCGTTCGGTGACGACCTGGCGCTGGGGCACGGAGAGTGTGTCGCACTGCGAAAGCACCCCGTCCATCTGTGAGGCCGTGGCGGCGAACCCCACGATGTCCATCTGACCGCGCTCGCTGGCCGTTGATTTGAGCCCCACGGTTTTCAGGAGATCCTCGACCGTCGGGTCCCCGGCCGCGGCGGGACTCGCGGTGACGGATGCCGCGAAAAGACACATCAGACAAGAAATGAGTCTTCGTTTCACGGGGCCAGCTCCTTTCGAAGCACTTGAAATTGCGCGCTGCGGCGAATATCGTTGTTGGACCGGACATTCATCCGGTCAAAAACCCATGCGAAAGGAATCTCATGGCCTTCGATCATAAGCGTTCCATCTGCCGATGGCTACCGCTTGTTGCGGTTGTTTTTCTTGTGTTCACGGCGCGGGGAATCGCCGCCGGGGCGGGCGGGAGCGCCACCGGTGCGGGGCTCTCTGTCGAGAAGTGGCTCCTTCTTGGTCCGATACCTTCGCCGCTTCCCGCATTCAACGACGAAGGCGAAGCTAAAATCGGCGCCGCGGAGCTTCTCGAGTACGAGCACCTGCCCGTTCGCGCGCTCTGGCCGGAAGCCGGAGCATCGGTGGCGCTCCCCGGCAAGAGTTCGGGAGTGTGGGCCACCGCAGCCGCCGATACGGGCGGACTGATCATTCGTGCCTCGGGGAAGCTCGCCGCCGTGGCGTATGTCGCCGCGTACGTCGAGGTGCCCCGGTGGATGAAAGTCGATATCGATCTCCGCTCG
Source organism: uncultured bacterium (assembly GCA_964645735.1). GTDB lineage: Bacteria > Krumholzibacteriota > Krumholzibacteriia > WVZY01 > WVZY01 > CAZYCB01. The sequence continues at coordinate 2,917 of CAZYCB010000101.1, forward strand.
ACACAGCCGGCGGAGCTTTTTGTCGACGGGGCGTCTCTCGTGAAACAGAAGGCGCCGCAAAAGGCGGACGGCTCCGGGGCGAAGAACGCGGGGACCGCAAAACTAAAGGAAGGGAAGCACCTTCTCGTCGTCAAGACCGTTTGCATTCCCGCGGATACACTCGGCGAATGGCGCGTAGACGTGCATCTCTCTCCTGCGTCGGGGTTCGAAAAGGCCCCCGCGGTCTCTCTCGATCCCGTGCGGCGTTTGACCATCGGAGACGTGCTCGAGGCGCCGATGGTGGACGAAGTGCTCGTTTCGCCCGATGGCGAATACGCGGCGGTCAGGATATCGGAACGGAGGCCTCCGGAGGGCAAGAGGGATGGCTGGCTGGAGATTCGGAAGGTCCGGGACGCGGGCCGCGTGATGACCTTGAGAGACATGACGGACGCGTCGAGCTGGCAATGGGCGCCGGCGGGACACGTTCTGTCGTACATCGTTACGAAAGACGATGCGGGAACGATTCGGACGCTCGATGTCACGACGGGCGAAAGCCGGGCGATCGTTCGCGACATAAAGGATCTCTCCGACTACGCATGGAGCCGCGACGGGTCGTTCATCGTCTACTCGTGCCGGGAGAAACCCGCCAAGGACGAGGCGGGCGTTCACCGTCTTCAGGGGATATACGACCGGCGCGACGACGAGAGGGACAAGAGCTACCTCTTCGTCTCGACCGTGCCGGGAGGGATGACGCGTCGTCTCACAGCGGGCGAGTACAGCACGGCTCTCTACGACATTCACCCCGACGGGCGTTCCGTGCTTATCGGTCGTACGTACGAAGAACTGTCCGCGCGACCGTACAGCGTGACGGAACTCGTTCGTGTGAGTCTGGACGATCAGAGCACGGAGACGCTGTGGAAGGGTGCCTGGTTGGGGAACGCCGTCTGGTCGCCGGACGGAAAGAAGATTCTCGTCACGGCGGCCCCGTCGGCGTTCG
>CAZYCB010000102.1:0-6859 GCA_964645735.1 uncultured bacterium
CTCGGGATCGAGACCCTGGGCCTTCTCGAAAAGAGCCTTCGCCTCGTCGAATTCGCCGTTCTCGGCGAGCACCAAGGCGGCCGCGCCGCTTACGTTTGCGGACAAAGGGTGGAGCTCGCTCGCGATCCGCGCCTCGGCCGCCGCTTCGGCGCGGCGGCCCATGCCCGAGAGGTGCTGCGCGTACCAGAGGTGCGCATAGGTGTCACCGGGATTGAGCTCGATGGCCCGTGTGAGATACCGCTCCGCCGCGTTCCAGTCCCAGTCGCAGATCCCGGCCACCGCCCCCAGGACGGCGTTGGCCGCCGCGAGGTCCGCGTCGAGAGAAAGTGCCGTTTGCGCCATCTCGTGCGCCTTCGCGCAAGCATCGCCGGGCTGGGCATACGCCCAGCTCACCGCGACGGAATAGACCTCCGCCATCCCGGCGTACGCGAGGGCGAAGTTCGGATCGACCGCCAGGGCCTGCTCGTAACATCCGATGGCGCGACGAATCCCATCCGGTGTCCGCTGGCTCCACTGGTGGCGCCCCTGAAGATAGAGATCGTACGCCTTCTTGTTTACGACAGTGGTTGTAGCGAGCCGCTGGGTCTCTTCCGGTGTGAGTTCGATCTTGATCTCGTTGGCCACGGCGGCGGCGACGCGGCCCTGGAGCGCGAGAATATCGCCGAGGTCGCTCTCGTAGCTCTCCGCCCAGAGATGATCGTCGTTCGTGCCGTCGATGAGCTGGACGGAGATCCGCACGCGATCTCCTGCGCGAAGCACCGATCCCTCGAGGATATTCGCCACGCCAAGCTCGCTCGCGATCTGAGTGAGTTTCTTGGTCGTGTTCTTGTACTGCATCACCGACGTCCGCGAAATCACCTTGAGCGCCTCGATGTGGGCGAGCTGCGTGATGATCTCTTCTGTCATCCCGTCGGAGAAGAACTCGTTCCCGCTTTCGGCGGACAGATTGGCGAGCGGAAGAACGGCGATCGATGCTCTGTGATTCGCCACCGCTGGAGCGGCGGACCGGCGCTCCGTCGCGGGGATAGGCCCCGTCGCTTCCGGTTTCTCCCGCGACATGATCCGCGGCCAGAACCACACGAGCGCGGCAACGACGGCCAGCACGAGAATCGCCCACGCGCCCCGCACCAGACGCCGGTGCCGGACGTCTTCGACGCCGAGCCGGACACTCGCCGGCGTGGTTTTCCCTTCCTGCCTTCCGAGGAACACCTCGAGGTCGGCCTGCATGGCGTCCATGTTCTGATACCGTTTCGAAACGTGTTTCTCGAGGGCCTTCTCGGCGATCTTCTGGAGCGCTGCAGGGACATTTGGACGCATGTCGGAGATCGGCACCGGATCTTGGTTCGCGATCGCATACAAAACCGCCGCCTCGTGGTCGGCTTTGAACGGAAGCGTCCCGGTGAGCATCTGATAGAGAACGACTCCGAGGGACCAGATGTCGGTGCGGTGATCGACCGCCTCGCCCCGAACCTGCTCCGGAGACATATAGCCGGACGTGCCGATCGTCGTTCCGGTTCGTGTGAGCTTGGAGTCGCCCTTGAGCCTCGCCACTCCGAAATCGAGGAGGACGGTACGGCCCTTGTCGGAGATCATCACGTTCGAGGGTTTGATGTCCCGGTGAACGACGCCCCCCGAGTGGGCCTCGCGGAGCGCCCCGCACAGATCGAGGGCAATCTCCGCCGCTCTGTCGGATTCTATCGGACCCGCGGCGATCTTCTCGGCGAGGTTTTCACCGGGGATATACTCCATGGCGATGAACGTTTTTTCGCCGACGGTGTCGATTTCGTAAACGGTGCAGATCCCGGTGTGGCTCAACCTGGCCGCCGTCTGGGCTTCGTTGAGGAACCGCTGTTTTTCGACATCGGAAGAGAGGAGGCGGGGAGGCAGGAACTTGAGGGCGACGGGACGGTCGAGCTTGGTGTCCTCGGCTTTGTAGACGACCCCCATACCGCCTTCGCCGATTTTCTCGAGGATTCTGTAGTGCGATATCGTCTGGCCGACCACGGCGACGAGGATACGGCGGGCCCTGAGGTTTTACAACAAGATGTTGCGGAGTGCGGTGCAGCCTAGAGTTTGGAAAGATCGGGGTTCTTTTCTTTAAGGAGACGGAGCCAGGCGGGGATGCCGTGCTTTTCGACGTACCTTTTGACACGCCGGAAACCTCCCCCGTAGACCAGGTCCGGATCGGTGAGCATCCCGTCGATGAGGTAGTCGGCGTCTTGTCCGCCGATCCGGCGAAGCACGAGATAAGAAGCAAAGTTGCAGCTTCCCTCCGAAAGAGCCGGGTCCTGGTGGAGCTTCGCGTTCCTGAACTGCCAGACGTGCATCAGCTCGTGCGCGGCCGTCGCGGCCATTTGCGCGCGAGGCATGCCGTTGAGCAGGTACACCTTGACGTCCTCGTTTTTCACCATGCCGAACCGATACTTCTCCACCAGGCAGTCCGTGAAACCCTTCGTGTCGCGCGAACTCCGGCCGGCGATTCGGCGAAGTTCCTCCAGTCCGACGAGACGGAGTTCGATCGACGCCGGTTCGACGGAGATCCCGCGCTTGCCGAGCTTCTTCGCCGCGTCGGCCATGATGTCGCGCGCTTCTTTGATGCTCGTGACCGACGCCGGCGCGCACTTCGCGCACAACGTGCGGCCATCGGGAAGGCGTTCCATACCGTCGGCCAGAGGTCCGACGATGAACCGCTGGCAGTAGTCACACTGGACCACGCTGCCCTCGTGCTGAGAGTGGTACCCGTTACCCCAGTAGTCGAGGAGATACTGACCTTCGATGATCCCGCCGCACACCGCGCAGCGGAGAGCGACATGCTCTTCGAAGCAGGGCGTGTGGTAGTTCTTCTTGCGGTAGGCCGTGAACGAGTCCTTGATCGCTTTCTTGCAGTACTCGCAGGTGAAACAGCTCCGGTGGTAGATAAACCCTCCCGCCTCGGTGTACGGCGCGAATCCGATGGGTTCCCTGCACGCCTTGCATTTCCGGTCTTCGTCGGCCGCGATCGCGGATGCGGCGGCGAGGACAACCGTAGCGGCGACGAACGCGATGAACCCGGCGGACTTCACGACGCAGTTTCTCCTTCGAGTACGGTCACGTACCGTACCGGCCCATCCAAAAATAGACCACGAACGCCGATGAAACAAAAAGCTTTCCAGGGGCGACCCGCGAATTCGACGGACGGCGGTGTCTGCGAGCTCTCGCGTCCCCGGCGGGCCGGGCTCTTCCGTTTCGCGAGGCGCCATGGAGTTGTGAAGCAAACCCCTCCGGGGGGACAGCGAGCGCCGGATCTGTCCGCCGAGGTCCCCGCGCTCCCGCACCTTGACCGTTCATTTCTGCAAGAATTCCGCTACACTCTCCTCTAACATCCAGGTGAGATCCACCGGAAGGACAAGGTGACTGTGTGGAGCACGGCGAGGGCCGGCCGACATTCGAGGAGATCTATGCCGCGTACGCGGACCGCGTCTTGAACCTCGCGTACCGGATCACCGCGAACGAGGAAACAGCCCGCGATCTCACGCAGGAAATCTTCGTAAAGGTCTACGAGAACCTCGATGAATTCGAACAGCGGTCCCAGGTGTTCACCTGGATCTACCGGATCGCGATCAATCACATCACAAGCTATCTCAGAAAAGAGAAACGGCGCCGGTTTGTCTTCTTCATGGACCAGAGGCTCTCGGATGTGTTTCGGGAAGAGGATGAAGACGCCGCGTCGGCCGTCCCGGCCGTCGAGGCGCTCGCCGACAGAAAACTCGAGGAGGGCGAACGAGCGCGGCTCGTGTGGTCGACGGTTCGATCGCTCCCTGAGAAGTACCGCGTGCCGCTCGTTCTTTTCTTCTACGACGGAATGAGCCAGAAGGAGATCTCGGACACACTGGGCTTGAGCGTGGCGGCCGTGGAAACGCGAATCCACAGGGCGAAAAAGCAGCTTGTCGAGAAACTCGGGCCCTGGCTGGAGCACATTTGACCGATGGAACGGATCTTCGGTATGGTTGTATCGATGGACAGGGCGAAATCGAGGCGGCGGGGCAAAAGAAAGGATGCAAGGAGGGCTTCGGGAGAATTGTCGAACAGGGTGACGAGGGAACAAAACGGGTTCTCCTTTGTGGATTTTGCGCGCAAGAGAATGTCGTGCAATGTGTTCTGAGACAGGAGGTTACGATGAAAAAGATTCTTCTCTTCATGGCGACGGCGTTTTTCGCCTTCGCGACGTTGGCACCCGGCTTAGGGCTTGGCTCGTTCTCTGTGTCCGCCGCCCCTGCGGCGGTGGCGGACGATCCGCAGACACCGCCTCCGCCTCCCCAAGGCGTGAGTCCGGCGAATCCGAAAATGCAGCCCCCCGATCTGGACCGCGAATGCGCCGGGTGTCGCTGCTGCTGCTGTGGAGCGATGTGTGGCGGCCACATGGAGCGCGGGAAAACGAGGTTCGGGCGCCCAGAACTCGCCCCCGGTGACAAGGGGATGATGGGGCCCGGGGCCGGGTGCGATCGGCCTCATCGCAGTATGATGCATCAAAGAGCGACGCGCGAAAGACAGATGGATCGGAAAGAAATGTGCCAGGGGATGGCTCCCGGCATGGGGATGGGTCCGGGCGGTGCGGGCATGCGCGATCACCAGGGACGGCATCCAGGTGGGGGAGTGGCCGCCGAGAGAATGCTCCGTCACGCGAAAGATCTGGATCTGAGCGCCGAACAGACCGAGAAGCTCAAGGCGCTCGCCTTCGAGACACAGAAAGCGCTCGTCGATCTTCACGCCGAAATCGAGAAGGGACAGCTCGAGCTTCGCCACCAGCTCCAGTCGGGCAGTGACGATCTCGGCCAGATCAAGAGCCATCTGGAAGGGATTTCGCGGGCGCGGACGGGCATCCAGGAAGCGCGCATCGCCAATCTGTTCGAGGCGAGAAAGGTTCTCACCGAGAAGCAGAAGAAGCTCATCAAGGAGAAGTTCCCGCCGATGGGGATGATTTTCGAGTAAACGCGGGTGCATGAGTCATGGAACACAAGATCGCCAAAGATAAGTGCCTGGACTGGATCGCGGGCAGCCTCAGTACGGAGGAGCGTCGTATTGTCCAACAGCATCTCGACGAGTGTGGTGAGTGTCGGACGTACTTCGAGAGAGTCTCACTTCTTGTCGAGTCCCCCCACACGACGCTCCTCCCCCATCTGACGCCGGACCCGTTTCTCCCGTCGCGCATTCGCGCGCTGGCCGAGGAACGGAGGGCCGCCGCGCGCGACCGGCGAAGCGCCGTCGGCTGGGTCCGTGTTTCGGCGGCGGGTGCTATGCTCATTTTGGCGGCCGCCGCGGGGATTTACCTCGGCAACGGGTTCTACGCCAACACACGATCTGCGGAAGACGTCGAGCTCGCCGATGCGTACTACGAGGCGTTCTCGCCCTCGGATTTCTCGGGCGTGTGGGAAGATCTCCTCGCCGCCGCCGGGACCGACGGCCAACCGACCAACGGCCAACAGAAGGAGGCGCGATGAAGCTCAAGATTCTGGTCGGTCTCCTCGTGCTTCTGGTCGTTCTCAACCTCGCCGCGCTCGCGACAGTCATGTACGGTCGTTTCTCGAGACCCCCCATGCCCCCCATGCCCGGTATGCAGGGGCAATCGCGCGCGCGGGGAGTTCATGGCGGCGAAAGGCCGTGGCTTCGCCACCTCCCGCACAAGGAGCGGGACGAACTCTTCGACTTGCTCGAGCAGTTCCAGCACGAGACGCACGAGCTCAGAGCCCACACACGTTCCCTCGAGGACGAAGCGTTCGGTATGATGCAGCGCGACCCCGTTCCCACGGCCCGCGTGGATTCGCTGCTCGGCGAGATCTCCGCGGCTCGTCTCGAAGTCAGCCGCATCGCCGCGCGAAAGCTCATCCAGGCGAAGACCGTTCTCAAACCGGAACAGCAGCGGATGTTCTTCGATGCCATTCTCGGCGCGAGACCCGCGCCGCGAGCCGTCCGTGAGCCCCTGCGGGGCGAGAGACGTTTCGGAGAACAGAGCGGCAAGGTGCACTCCGATTCGCTGGAGCCGCCAATGGATAGGGGCGACCCTTCGGCGCCCCCGCCTCCTCCACCCGACGATCAGCGGTAACGCTTTAGCGGATGAACAGGGGAATGACGATAGCGGAACAGATCGCCGTGATGAGAACGATGCCGATGAGATCGAGCCAGAACCCCGCCTTGACCATCTGATCGATTCGTACGTAGCCCGACCCGAAGACGAGCGCATTAGGAGGCGTGCCGGCGGGGAGCATGAACCCGCAGCTCGTCGCGATGGTCGCGGGCACGATCAGCATGTAGGGGTTCATGCCGAGGGCGGGCGCCACTGCGGCGAGAACGGGCACGAACGTCACCGCGGCCGCGGTGTTGCTGGCGAACTCGGTGAGAAAGACCAGTATGGTCGTCACGACGAGAACGATCACCAGTCCGGGAGAACCGGCGAAACCGGCGACCTGGCTCCCGATGAATTCGCCCACGCCGTTCGCTTCGATCGATGCCGCCAGACTCAACCCTCCGCCGAAAAGCAACAGCACCCCCCAGGGGATCTTCGATGCGTGTTTCCAATCCATCACGAACTCGCGGGCCTTGAAATTGACAGGGATAGTGAAGAGCATCAATGCCGCGATCATCGCGATGCCGGTATCGGTGAGCCCTTCAAACGGCTCGGTGCCTGCGATCCGGATCTTCTGGATGAGCGGCTGGAAGATCCACGCCATCGCGGCCAGGGCGAAAACAACGAGCGTGACCTTCTCTCCGCGTTTCCACTGACCGAGCCCTGTGTATCCCTCGCGTATGAATTCGGCTCCCCCTTCGATCTCGCTCATCCTTATCGGATAGAGTACGCGTGTGAGGAGAATCCAGGTGAGAGGGA